>JAITMI010000246.1 GCA_031277435.1 Pseudomonadales bacterium | reverse complement strand
CCGTTAACGCAGTCTTGGCCGTTCCCCCCCCCATCCGATACTCTTGCGCATTGACAGAATTGACAAGAAAAGCCAGGAAAACAGGCAATAAATATATCAACTTTTTAATATGACTCATTATGATCACCTTTAGAAATAGAGTTTATTGGATACTTTAGTTACGCGGTAGAAGGCCGGCGTTCATATCTTGCTCCACTAAATTTGCTTCCCGGTTTCTTCTGGGACCATGCTCGTCACCAAAATTACGAAGATTGTTCAATGCCCCCCTGCCAATCTCCCGTTGTTACTTGGTGCCAAAAATTTGGAGTTGCATTTGCATTGCCCAAGTATGGCCCGTATTGATATGCCACATCCATGATGGCCGTTTGCGCTCCTGCCGGTAACTGATCGAAATCCGTGTAATTTGTCTCGGCATTGAAGTTTCTAACTACAATATCATGAATGTGGTTATATACCTCTCTATCGAGCAGGTTGGCTTCTGCTCGCGTAATAGTGATAGGGTGTTCATTGAGCAAGTCCTGGGCATCCTGTCCTCTTGGTGCGTTTGGACCCAAGAATGGTCTTACCTGGTTGATGAAGGCTTCATTAGCCCCGTGCGCTCTTAGATCATCCACCGTCAAGGAAGCAAGATCAACGCCGGTGCCAATAGTTGCCCCGCTATTAGCATCAGGTTTGCCATCTTCACCGGGTGGTACATATCCATCTAAGTGTTGATCTCCTTCTTCAGCGCTTATGAATCCCGTATCCACCCGATCCTCATGCGCCCTACCCGCGAATTGATTGAATAAAGGATCATCGTCCGTAGTAACCGTAAACTCCCACGATGAGAAGAAAATGTGCGGATCAATCCCAACATGATCGAAGCTATAGCGTTTTCCCGTAACAGTAATTATTTCGCCGTTGAACCAGCTAAAATCTGGCTCATCCTTGAGCGACACCGGGGTCGTTGTTCCCGTAATGCGAATTCTCTCTATGTCTGATTCGCTCAGATTCAATATCGAGTGATCATCAAACCAAGTCAGCACTCCCTTGAGTACGGCTCCGAATAATTTGGGATCGGTCTCGTTCTGCGATGACCCAGACCCAGAGTCCGATCCAGGCCCCGATGTGTCGGCCTGCTCGCTGGGTCTCCCGAGCCCCAAAAACTCCATTAGGTCGTCGTAGGATACCCCATAAAATCCGGCCAACTCATTCATATTTTCCGTATGGCCAGTGATTATGATTTCTTCCATCTCTTTCTCCTCCGAGCCCTCAGGCTCCATAGATTTTTGATAACACCATGTCAGCCCGCGAAGTTATGCGGGTGAGGTTTTACGAGTGGCTGATCAAAAACGCCTTGAAGCTCTAAGGAGAAATTGCTACTTCCCTGATACAGGCTTCCTGCCAAGTACAACACTGGTCCGCCGATCAAAATAAAGCATGATTCATGCCAACCTTATTTTGTTAATTAAATTCAATAAGTTATGATTTTTGGCTCGCGCAAACATTGCCGCCAAGTGTCGGGCTAGCCCGACACCTTAGCGCCATATTCCTTAAGTATTTGATTTAACTAATCAATGAATGGCGTTTTTTTCACGACAGGTGGACATGTTGCCCGGCCTTTCCGCGGACGTGAGAGCGGAGACACGCCAAGAAAGCGCCTCTACTGGGGAATCCAAGACGCCGCCCGCGCGGAATCGTATGGTAAAGAATGTAAGCCGGACCGCGAAGGTGGGTAGTTAACGCTAAATATGCTCCACCTTCTCAATCTCATACGCAATGTCGCCACCCGGCGCCTTCACCATGATTTCATCGCCTTCCTGCTTGCTCATCATGGCGCGGGCGATGGGGGAGCTGACGGAAATTTTGGCGCTTTTCACGTCGGCTTCGTCCTCGCCTACGATCTGGTAGGTAACGGACTGTTCGTTATCGAGATTGTACAGGCGCACGGTGACGCCAAAGATCACCTTGCCGGTATTGGGGATGCGGGTGACGTCGATGATTTCGGAATCGGCCAGTTTGCCTTCAATTTCCTTGATACGGCCTTCGCAGAAACTTTGCTGTTCGCGCGCGGCGTGGTATTCGGCGTTCTCCTTGAGATCGCCGTGGGCGCGGGCTTCGGCGATCGCTTGCACGATGCGCGGGCGCTGTACGTTTTTCAAGTCCTGCAATTCCGCGCGCAGGCGTTCCGCGCCGCCTACGGTCATGGGTACTTTTCTCATAATCCTGGCCTCATAATCCTGCTTTCATCATCCTGAACGCTGTATTTTTGTATAAAAAAATATAAACCCCGCGCCGCGATAAGCGCGGCGCGTGGAATGTTGAACCGGGGCTTTTGACCTGCCGTTAACCCGCCAGCTTATGCAAATCTTGCAGGTTGTTCACTGAAATATCGCCACCGAAAAGCAGCGCTTCATACAGCGCCATGGCGCCAGCCAGCGTGGTGGCGCAAAACACCCGGTGACGCAAGGCGGTGCTGCGGATGGTGGCGGAATCAGCGATGGCCTGGCGGCCTTCAGTGGTGTTGACGATAAGATCAATCTCGTCGTTTTTCAACATATCGACGATGTGCGGGCGCCCTTCCATCACTTTGTTGACCACTTCCACCGGCACGCCGGCATCGCTGATTACCTTGGCGCTGCCGCGCGTGGCCACCAGGCGGAAGCCGAGCGAATGCAGGTTGCGCGCCAGCGTGGGCAGTTGCGGCTTGTCGGCGTCGCGCACGCTGATGAAGGCGGTGCCTTTGAGATCGATGTTTTCCATGTCGAGCCCTTGCGATTTGTAGAAGGCTTCAGCGAACGAGGAACCGGAACCCATGACTTCGCCGGTGGACTTCATCTCGGGGCCGAGAATCGGATCGACGCCGGGGAATTTATTGAACGGAAAAATCGCTTCTTTTACCGAATAAAATGGCGGCACGATTTCGCGCGTAAAATGCTGTTCGGCCAAGGAAATACCGATCATGCACTTGGCGGCGATCTTGGCCAGAGAGTGGCCAATGCACTTGGACACGAAGGGCACGGTACGCGAGGCGCGCGGGTTGACTTCGATGATGTAAACCTCGCCGTCCTGATACGCCAACTGCGCGTTCATCAAACCCACTACGCCAAGTTCGCGCGCCAATTGCACGCACTCGGCGCGGATTTTGTCCTGTACGTTCTGGGGCAGGCTGTAAGGCGGCAATGAGCAGGCGGAATCGCCCGAATGCACGCCAGCTTGTTCGATGTGCTGCATGATGGCGCCTACCACCACGTCCTTGCCGTCACTCACCACGTCCACGTCGATTTCGATCGCGGCATTGAGGTAATAATCGAGCAATACCGGGCTTTCGTTGGATACGTTCACCGCGTCGTTGATGTAGCGGCGCAATTCGGCCTCGTTGTATACGATTTCCATGGCGCGGCCACCCAGCACGTAGGACGGGCGCACCACCAGCGGATAACCAATTTTGGCCGCTTGTTCCACTGCTTGTTCCAGACTGCGCACGGTGCTGTTGGGCGGCTGCTTCAGGCCCAGTTTTTGAATCATGTGCTGAAAACGCTCGCGGTCCTCGGCGCGGTCGATGGCGTCGGGCGAGGTGCCGATGATCGGCACGCCGAGTTTTTCCAGGCTGGTGACGAGCTTGAGCGGCGTTTGCCCGCCAAATTGCACGATCACGCCCTTGGGCTGTTCCAGGTGCACGATTTCGAGCACGTCTTCGAGCGTTACCGGTTCAAAATAGAGGCGGTCGGAGACGTTGAAGTCGGTGGATACCGTCTCGGGGTTGCAGTTGACCATGATGGCCTCGTAACCCTCTTCGCGCACCGCCAGCGCGGCATGTACGCAGCAATAATCGAACTCGATGCCCTGGCCGATGCGGTTGGGGCCGCCGCCAAGCACCATGATCTTGTTGCGCGCGCTGGGTTCGGCTTCGCACTCCTCTTCATAACAGGAATACATATAGGCGGTTTTGGCGCGGAATTCGCCGGCGCAAGTATCGACGCGCTTGTACACGGGGCGGATGCCGAGCGCGTGGCGATGGTCGCGCAGCGCCGCTTCCTTGACGCCCAGCACCTTGGCCAAGCGTAAATCGGAAAAACCTTTGCGTTTGAGACGGTAAATCTCGGCCTTGTCGAGATCGCCAAGGCGCTTGCCGGCGAGCGCTAGTTCTTCCTGAATGAGATCTTGAATCTGCACCAGGAACCAGGGATCGATGCGCGTCAGCGCCTGCACTTGTTCGACGCTCATGCCGCGGCGGAACGCGTCGCCAACATAGCGCAGCCGTTCGGCGCCCGGATCCTTCAGTTCCCACATCAAGCGTTCCTGCGCGTCGCTGGCTTCGCCGTCGAGTATTGGATCGAAGCCGCAAATACCGGTTTCCAGGCCGCGCAAGGCTTTGTGCAAGGATTCCTGAAAGGTGCGGCCCATCGCCATCACTTCGCCCACCGATTTCATTTGCGTGGTGAGGCGGTCTTGCGCTTGCGGGAATTTTTCAAAGGTGAAACGCGGCACTTTGGTGACCACGTAGTCGATGCTCGGCTCGAAGGACACTGGCGTGGCGCCGCCGGTAATTTCGTTGCGCAATTCATCCAGCGTGTAGCCGATGGCCAATTTGGCCGCCACGCGCGCGATGGGAAAGCCGGTAGCCTTGGAAGCGAGCGCCGAGGAACGCGACACGCGCGGGTTCATCTCGATCACCACCAGCCGGCCATTGTCTGGATTCACCGCGAATTGCACGTTGGAGCCGCCGGTTTCCACGCCGACCTTGCGCAAGATGGCGATGGCGGCGTTGCGCATGATCTGGCATTCCTTGTCGGTAGCGGTTTGCGCTGGCGCTACGGTAATGGAATCGCCGGTATGAATTCCCATCGGGTCGAGATTTTCGATGCTGCATACCACGATGCAGTTATCGTTGCGGTCGCGCACGACTTCGTATTCAAATTCCTTCCAGCCGATAAGCGACTCGTCGATCAATAATTCATTGGTCGGTGATAAATCGAGACCGCGGCGGCAGATTTCCTCGAATTCTTCCTTGTTGTAAGCAATGCCGCCGCCGCTGCCGCCGAGCGTGAAGGAGGGGCGGATGATGCAGGGAAAGCCCAGCCTTTCCTGTACCGCGAAGGCTTCTTCCATGCTGTGCGCCAGTTCATGGCGCGGCGTTTCCAGGCCGATTTCGACCATGCAGCGGTCGAACAGCATGCGGTCCTCGGCTTTGTTGATGGCGTCTTTTTTGGCGCCGATCAATTCCACGCCGTAGCGCGCCAAGACGCCGTGCTTGTCGAGATCAAGCGCGCAATTAAGCGCGGTCTGCCCGCCCATGGTGGGCAGGATGGCGTCGGGGCGTTCCTTGGCGATGATCTTTTCGATGCTGCGCCAGTTCACCGGCTCGATGTAGGTGGCATCGGCCATGTTGGGATCGGTCATGATGGTGGCCGGGTTGGAGTTCACCAGGATGATGCGATACCCCTCCTCGCGCAGCGCCTGGCAGGCTTGCGCGCCGGAGTAATCGAACTCGCAGGCTTGGCCGATCACGATGGGACCGGCGCCGATGATGAGAATACTTTTGAGGTCTGTGCGTTTTGGCATGGCGATGTCCGTCAGACTTTACTGGCGCGCGGCTTTGCGTTGCTCGATAAGGTGAATGAAATGGTCGAAGAGCGCCGCGGTGTTGTGCGGGCCGGGGCGGACTTCGGGATAACCTTGAAAACCAAAGGCGGGGCGATCGGTGCGGGCGATGCCTTGCAGCGTGCCGTCGAACAAGGATTGATGCGTGGCGCTCACATGCGCCGGCAGGCTGCTTGGGTCCAGCGCGAAACCGTGGTTCTGGCTGGTGATGGCGACGCCGCCGCTGTGCAAATTTCGTACCGGATGATTGGCGCCGTGATGACCGCAAGGCAGTTTCAGCGCGTGCGCGCCGCTGGCGAGGCCCAAAAGCTGATGGCCGAGGCAGACGCCGAAAATCGGCAGGCCGCCGTCCAGCAACTCCGTGATCGCGGCGACGGCATAGGTGCAAGGCCGCGGATCGCCAGGGCCATTGGAAAGAAACACGCCATCGGGCTTAAGCGCCAGCACTTGTGCGGCGGGCGTTTGCGCCGGCACCACGGTCACGCGGCAACCGCGGTCAACCAACATGCGCAAGAGGCCGCGCTTGGCGCCATAGTCGTACACCACCACATGATGCGGCCCCGGCGCGGGCGTGCTATAGCCCTGCCCCAAGACCCAGGAACCTTCAGACCACTGATAAGGCGCCTTGCAGGACACTTCCCGCGCCAGATCCAGCCCCTCAAGCCCCGCGAAACCTCGCGCCGCCGCCAGCGCCTTGGCCTTGGCCGCTTCCAGATCCGCCGCTACTTCAGCGCCCGCCAGCACCGCGCCGCTTTGCGCGCCCTTGTCGCGCAAGATGCGGGTGAGGCGCCGCGTGTCGATCCCGGCGATCGCCACCACTTGGCGTTCCTTCAGCCAGGCATCGAGGCTTTGCTGATTGCGGAAATTGCTGGCCAAGGGCGATAGATCACGGATCACCAGCGCGGCGGCCCACACGCGGGCGGATTCATCATCCTCCGCCGTGGTGCCGGTATTGCCGATCTGCGGATAGGTCAGCGTCAGGATCTGCCCGGCGCTGCCGGGGTCGGTAAGAATTTCCTGATAGCCGCTCATGGCGGTGTTGAACACCACCTCGCCCACGGCCAAGCCATCAGCGCCGATGGCGGCGCCGCTAAACACGGAACCATCCGCCAGAACCAGCAGCGCGGGGTTAGGGGAAACTGTTGCCAAAGTCATGTCCTCGCCAGCTAAACGCAAGCCGCGCGCTACGCCTGGCCTGGGGCTATTGCCCGCCATGAGTAATGAAACCGGCGTAAAGTAACGCAGCAAAATGCTAAAAAGTGCTACTAAAAAGCGCCAAAAGCGCTATAAGAGTTGACGGCAGCCTGAGCCACGAACCGCGTATGCGCGGCCCTAAAACAAGCGGAATGCCTGTTGCTCATTCCGCTTTTTGGATATCTCGTGAAAGACCTTGGTGGTCGCTGTCTCAGTACCGTTCATAGTCGGGTAGGAGGCGACCCATTACTGGATGCCTCCCCCCTAAGAACCGTACGTGCGCCTTTCAGCGCATACGGCTCAAGCCGTTACACTAAGCCCCTTACAGGAGCCAGACTTGCTCACGTCCAGTCTTAGCTGTGAAATTATATGAGTCCCTTCTTCGATTGTAAACTGCCGCTGTTGCTCTATGATTTCATCCACCGCTGAAGGCGAAAGTCCAGCATTGAGCATCTGTTGGCGCAATAAATCCACCTGCTTCTCACATGCGGTTCGGGCGAGCGCTACGTCTTTGATGATGAACTGCGCATTGCAGTCATCAATCACTGTGTAGAACCACACCTTGGACACGCATTTGTCGAACCACGCATAGCGCATTGCAATTTCTTGTAGCGCCAGCGTTCCTTGTGCTTCCCCGTAGCCTCGCTCACTCAGGTACACCGTACCCTGAATGCAGGCGAAGTGATGACGGAGTAAGACGCTTTGAATGTCAGCGTAACCTTTGTGCCAATATCCATCACGGTAGTGCTCCTTCAGCAGTTTGGCATCCAGATCGAAAGTAATCAAACTACGACTCATGTTCGTTTCTTTCCGCCTCTCGTGGTGTTTTCCGTGTTGAACTTCTGATGGGTTCCGGTTTGCTCACACGCAGCCCACGTGCATGGAGTTGCGTGTGACAAGTGGGGTGCAATAGCACCCGATTTTCCAAGGAATTTCCACCACCATTTGTACGATAAATGATGTGGTGATCATGACACTTCGTCTCCTTGGTGATCGGATACCTACACAACGCACAGCATCCTTGCTGGCGGATCATCAAGAGCCTGGTCTGCAGTTGGTATTTCGGTTCGTTCAACATCCGCTCCATCCGCAGCGTTTCGCCCATGATTTCCATTGCCGGATCGTAGGGATTGTATTCCCCGCTCACCTTTTCATGGCGCTTGATTGGCGTACTCGCTAGCGAGTACAGCCTTCTCACCCAT
>JAITMI010000242.1 GCA_031277435.1 Pseudomonadales bacterium | reverse complement strand
CCCATGCCCAATACGCAACAACTGAACATCACGCTACCCGACGAAATGGTCGCGATGGTGCGGGAAAAGGTCGCGTCCGGCGAGTACGCGAACGACAACGAAGTCATCCTCGATGGCTTGGCGTTTTTGCGGGAGCGCGATCGTGGCCTGGAACACTGGCTGCGCACGGAAGGTGTCGCCGCTTATGACGAATTAAAGGCTGATCCAAGCCAGGCGCTTAGCGTGGAGCAAGTACGTCAACACCTGGCGGATAAACGCAAACAGCGCGCATCCGCGTGAACTATCCGGTTTATTTCAGCGCAAGAGCACGGCGGCAGATTGATGAGTTGGAAGACCATATCGCCGCGACGGGATCGCCCATCGCCGCCGCGCGTTATATTGATGCCATCGTAAGTTATTGCCAGAGTCTACAAACCTTTCCGCGCCGCGGCACACGACGCGATGATCTTCGCCCTGGCGTGCGGACGCTCGGTTTCCGCCGGCGGGTAACGATACTGTTCGAGGTGACGGATGATGCCGTCAACATCCTCGGCATTTACTATGGCGGCCAGGACTACGAAGCGGATTTGCATGATGACGGCGGCGCCTAGTCCAGCCGCGCCAGGCTGAGCCCAGCCCTCAATGCCAGGATTACGCCGCGCCCCATCCCGGCCTACAATTCATGTTTTCCGGCTTCCTTGCGGCTGTATGTAATGACTCCCTCGCCTTCTCTGCCCTTGCTCAAAATCCAGAATCTGCATTCACCTCAACTCGCGCTTACCAGTTGGCAAATTCTGCCCGGCCAGTGCTGGGCGGTGCTGGGCCGCAATGGGTCGGGCAAGCATTATGTGAGCGAATTGTTGCAAGGCAAGCTGGAGGAGGTCGAAGGCACGCTGGAGCACCATTTCAAGCGCATCAGCGTGCTGTCCTTCGAGAAACAGCAAGCGTTTTATGAACAGCAATTGCGCGAGGACGATAGCGAATTCAGCGAAGGCCCCGACAACGGCCTTACGGTGCGGGAACTGCTCGATTTGCAAGGCGCCTTGCCGCCAGCGCTGCAATTTTTGGGGCTGGAACCTTTACTTGATCGCGGCTACCGGCTCTTAAGCAGCGGCGAAGCGCGCAAGGCATTGTTAGCGCAGGCGCTTTTGAGTGAGCCGGATTTATTGATTCTCGACGAACCCTTCGACAGCCTCGACATCACCATGCGCGCGCAGCTCGCGGAATTTTTTGAACGATTAAGCCGTAATACCTGTTTACTATTTTTACTCAACACGCAGCAAGACCTATTCCCCTGGCACACGCACGTCGCGGTGCTGGAAAAAGGCCAACTGATCGCGCAAGGCGAACGCGGCATACTGGAAGCGCCCGAGCTGCAAGCGCTCTTGCGCTTCGATGCCGCGCGTCTGCCGCCCTGGCCTGAGCCCTTGCACGCTGAAGCGCCGGCTGATCCTCTCCTTCGTTTAGTGGACGGAACGGTCAATTATGGCGACACACGGATTTTCAGCGGCGTAAATCTGCAACTCGGTAAAGGCGAACACACGCTCATCACCGGCCCTAATGGCTCCGGTAAATCCACGCTGCTGGGTCTTATCACCGGCGATCATCCGCAGTGCTATGGCAATGAGCTTTATCTCTTTGGCCGGCGCCGCGGCAGCGGCGAAACCATATGGGAACTCAAACGCCACTTTGGCATGGTCACGCCCGCCTTGCACCGCGATCATCGCGTGCCGGGCTCGGCGCTCGACATCGTGGTGTCCGGTTTTTTCGACAGCATCGGCCTGTACGAACGCCCCGAGCCAAGCCAATGGCGCCATGCGCAGCAATGGCTGGCCTTGGTGGGTTTGGAACATCAGGCCGAGACGCCATTCAAACATTTGTCTTACGGCGAACAGCGCCTGGCCTTGATTGCCCGCGCCCTGGTCAAACAGCCGCCGCTACTCTTGCTCGACGAGCCCACCCAGGGCCTCGACGACATCAACCGCCATCGCCTCTTGTACTTTCTGGAACATTTGGCTACCCAGCACGCCAGCACCATCATCATGGCCAGCCACCGGCAGGATGAATTTTTGCCGCTGTTCGTGCATCACCTTGCTATGGAGAATTTCGCGGGCTAAAACTTCACTTCAAACTCCGCCCTCACGCCGTTGTCACTCTCGCCAGAGCCAAACTGCCCGTTATACGAAAAACCAAAACGGGTGTTCTCGCCAGCGCTGAAATCCAGCCCCAAATCCAGCACCGCCGCGTTTTCGGCAATCGGTACGCCTGCTACGGTAAAGGCGTTGCCGGTAGCAAATGACAAAGTGCTCAGCGGTGTAGTGTCACCAAAGGCATGACGCCACCCCAAAGTCCCTTTGAACCGTCCGTTCGTGAATTCGTTTTGCAAATGCACGCCCAAGGTGGAGAAGCTGGTATCGGTGCTGCCGCTTTGAACATTCAGCGCCGCCGCGCCGCCTTGTTCGGTGAAGCCATCCATGTCGAGGCTGACGAACGCCAGATTGGCGAAAGGCTCGATGCTGTTGAGCTGATAACCAATTTCACCAAACACTTG
>JAITMI010000178.1 GCA_031277435.1 Pseudomonadales bacterium | reverse complement strand
TGCAGCAACTCGGTGGCGAGCACGCAGCGCGAAACGCAGCTCGATTACCGTAACCGTAACCTGCGCGGCGTGTTCCGCCAAGATTTCGGCTGGCTCGATGGACGCCTGTATCTGGGCGTGGATGCGATTCTGTCCACCGAGGATGACGACACTTACAACCGCGTCGATTTCACCCGTGGCACGCTCAGAGACGCCTATCACCTGCAAGAAAAAAACATCGCGCCATTCGCCGAACTTTCACTCTCACCGCTGGATAAGTTGCGGCTGACCGGCGGCCTTCGTTACGAAACGTTCAAAATCGATATCGATGACCGTTCGCCTGGCGGCGACCGCGATGGCGTGAGGGAGTACAACAGCCTCATCGCCAAGTTTGGGGCAACTTACGAACTGAATCAGGATCATCGCCTCTGGGTCAACGTGTCGGAAGGTTACTATCTGCCGAATACCTCGCAAACTCTGACCGGCGTCAATGCCAGGGATTTGCCGCCGGAAGATTCTCTTACTTATCAGGTCGGCTTGCGCGGCGCCTCGCTAGATAACCTGTTTGGCTATGACGCGGCCTTTTATCGCACCACGATCAAGGGGCAGGGCTTGAATCTGTTGTGCGGTGGCGACGCCACGCTGTGCCCAGAGGTCGCTACGGACGCGGCGACTTATCCGGCGGCCGCCGGTGAGGTGCGTTATCAGGGCATTGAGACCAGCGCTTTTTATCAGATTAGCGAGGCGCTGCGTTTCAGTTTTGCCTATACCTATGCGCGGAATGAATTCGTCGATTTCGTCGACAGTTCGGGCGATTACAGCGGTAATTTCAACGCGCAAAGCCCAAAGCATCACCTCAACGCGCGCGTTCAAATACGCCCAATCGCGGGATTGCAGGCGGAAATCGAGGCCGATTATCTCAGCGCCTATTTCACCAACACCGCCAATACCGATCGTTACAGGCGGCCCGTCTTGACCAATCTGCATGCCAGTTACGAGGTGACGCCAACGCTCAAACTGCATCTGAGTATATTGAACTTGTTTGACGTGCGTTACGCCGATCGCATTTCCGCCACCAACGAGGCCTTGCCGGTTCGTACTTATAACGAGGGGCATCAGCCCTTCATGCTGCGCGCCGGCATCACGGCCAGGTGGTGAGATCATGCAATCATTCATGCGTATTTTTTGTATCGTAGTGGCTTTGCTGGCCTTCGCTGGCGCGGCGCAAGCGGCGGGCAATATCGTGCTCATCAGTACCGATTTCGTTCTGGAAAATAAATTCAAGCAAATGGCGGACTCCGCCAGCGAGACGGGCATTGAATTTTCCTGGGCGCAGGTTGATGGCGCGGGCGCGGACAGCGCCCGGAATCTGATCGCGCAAGCGGACTTCGTCATCATCGATGCGCCGCGCGCCGATGATCGCGGCAAGATAGAAGCGACTGTCGGCGATCTATTGCGTGATGCCACCATGCCCGTGGTACGTATCAGCGTGATGAGCCCAGGTGACCGTCTGCAAGGCATACGCCTTGAGGCGGCTCAGACTCAGCGCCTGTTCGATTATTACGTCAACGGTACCCGTATCAATCAGGCCAATATGTTTGCCTGGTTGAGCGCTCTGCTCGATGGCGGCGATGCCGCCGCGGTCGCGGCGCCGATGCCGATGCCAAACGGAGGCATTTACCATCCCGCGTGGCCGGCGCAGGTTTTCGCCACCTCGGGCGACTATCTCGATTGGTGGACGGACTACAGCGGCAAGGATGCGCGCGAGGTGCCCGTGATCGCGATGGAGGCCAGTTCTTCCTATATTTCCGACGGGCAAAACCGGATGCTCGATGACTCCATCGCGGCGATCGAAGCCAGAGGCGCGCTGCCGCTCGTGTTTTACCGCAGCTCGCGCGCCGCCCGCGCCGAGTCCAATAGCCGCGCCGAGGCTGACGACTCGGCCAACGCCATCCGCGCTGGCCGGCCCGCGGCCACACAGGAGAGCGGGCCAGCGCCCAGCGCTGAAGCCGCGTTGACGGTGGACGCTGGCAATGCCGAATTATTCCCCAATCCAAAACCAGTACGAACGGTACAAATCGATGAACCCTTGCTCATGGATGGTGATCGTTTATTGCCGGACGTGATGATCGTCAATACCTTCATTGGCGGCGATCCTGAAAGCCGCAAGGCCTGGCATCAAGCCATGGACATCCCGGTGCTCCTGGTGCTGCGTTATGCCGCTGGCGGCGCCGCCGTCTATGCCGAGGATCACGCAGGCGTCGATAGTTTTTCCTTGCCGAACACGCTGACGCAGGCTGAATACATCGGTATGCAGGATCCCGTGTTATTGACGGTGAACGAGAATGGCGTGCATACGCCGCTGCCCGAGCAGATGGACCTCTTGATGGGCAAAGCCATGGCGCTGGCGACTTTGCGCCACAAAAGCAATGACGCCAAACACGTCGCGCTGTTTTTCTGGAATCATCCGCCCGGTGAAAGAAATGGCGGCGCCTCGAACCTCAACGTGCCGCGCTCGGTCGAATCACTGGTGGCGCGCTTGCGCGAACAGGGCTATGACTTCGATGCGGTGAGCGAGCAAAGCCTGATCGATGCCATCGCCATGATGCAGCGTCCGCGCTATCGCGATGAAGGTTTAGCCGAATTGATGCGCACGGAGCTATGGGATTTTCTGCCCTTATCCGATTATCAGCAGTGGTTCGCCACGCTGCCGGACAGCGTGCAAGACGAAGTGCGCGGCTACTGGGGCGAGCCGGAAGCCAGCCCCTGGCTGGCCGATAAAGATGGCGTGCGCGGCTTTGTCATTCCCCGCTTGAAACTGGGCAAGCTGATCTTCATGCCGCAGCCGGCGCGCGGTGAGCGTTCGAGCGACGAAGAAGAAGCGAAGTTGTTTCACGATGTGAAGATTCCGCTCTCGCACAGCTACATGGCGACTTATTTGTGGGTGCGGCAATACTTCGCCGCTGATGCCATCATTCATTTTGGAACTCACGGTAGCCAAGAGTGGACGCCAGGCAAGGAGCGCGGCTTGTGGGCCTATGACTATCCGCAAATACTCGTTGGCAACACGCCGGTGATCTATCCCTACATCGTGGACAACATCGGCGAAGCCATCCACGTCAAACGGCGCGGGCGCGGCGTGATCGTCAGTCATCAAACGCCAGCGTTCGCGCCAGCGGGCCTGTCCAGCGAGCTCGTGGCGATCAACGATAGCGTGCGTGAATATCTGGCGCTCGATCTGGGCCCGGTGAAAGACGGCGCGCGTCAGCGCATCATCGAACAGGCCCAGGCGCTACGCATCGACCAGGATCTGGGCTTGACGCGGGAGGATTTCGATACGGATTTCGATGCCGCTCTGCGCAAAGTTCAAGATCAACTGGAAACGCTGGGCTCGGCGATGCAGCCCTTGGGCCTGCACACTTTCGGGCAGGACATCGAGCGCGAGCATCGTATCAGCAACGTAATGCAGATGCTGGGCACGGCCTTGTATAGCGAACTTGGCCTTGGCGATGGCAGCGAAATTTTCCAGGCCGATTATTCAACGCTGCAACACACGGCGCCCTGGCAATTCGTGGATGAATGGGTGATGCGGGAGCGTCCGCTCGATGAACTCAACGATCCGGAATTGCGCGCCTTGGCCGAAAAAGGCCGCCAATACGCCGAAGATTTGGCGGCGCATTGGGAAAGCGACGCGGTGATCGCGGGGCTTTCGGCGCGCTGGGTCGATCCCTCTTATGGCGGCGATCCGATTCGCAATCCGGATGCGCTGCACACCGGGCGCAATGTCTATGGTTTTGATCCCTCGCGCGTGCCAACGCCTTCCGCCTATGAGGCCGGCGCCAAGGCCATGGCGGAATTGATCGAAACTCACGCTCAAACCAAGGGCAGCGCGCCAACCAAGCTGGCCTTCACCATGTGGAGTTCGGAGACCATGCGGCATCTGGGGATGCTCGAAGGTCAGATTCTGGCCGCGATGGGCGTGCGGCCAATCTGGAACGAAGGCGGGCAGGTGGTGGGCATCGAGGTGATCCCCGCCGCTGAATTGGGCCGCCCACGTATTGATCCTGTCATCTCGCTCACTGGCCTTTATCGCGATCAATTTCCCACCATGATGGAGCGTTTCAACGAGGCGATCTTGCTGGTTGCCGCCTTGGATGAACCGCCCGAGATCAATCCGATTCGCGCCAACAGCCAGCGCATCGAAAGCGAATTGCTGGCGCAAGGCGTGCCCGCCGCGCAGGCTCGCTCCATGAGTTTGACTCGCGTCTATGGCACCGAAAGCGGCAATTATGGAACGGGCCTGACCGATGCCACGCTGCGCTCCGATCAGTGGGAGGAGAACGATGGGCAACTCGCCGCCGGTTATCTGATGCGCATGTCCTGGGCCTATGGGCCGGACAAGGAAAATTGGAGCACTAAAGCCGCCGATGGCGAAGGCCGCGAGGTGAATGCCTACGCGGCGCATCTGGCCGGCACCGACGCGGTGGTGTTTTCGCGTTCCTCGAACCTGCGTGGTCTGCTGGATAATGACCATCCGTTTGAATATCTCGGTGGTCTCTCGCTGGCGGTGCGTGCAATCGACGGCGAAAGCCCCCAGCTTTACATCTCGAACATGCGCGATCCTCAGCGCGCCAAGCTCGATACCGCCGAACATTTCATGGCCACGGAGTTGCGCGCGGTGTACCAGCATCCGCGCTGGGCCGCCGAGATGAAGGAAGAAGGTTATTCGGGCACGCTGAAGATGCTCGACGTGGTCAATAATTTCTGGGGTTGGCAGGCGATGGATCGCAATATCGTGCGCGACGATCAATGGCAAGAATTCAATGAGATTTACGTCAAGGATCGCTACAACCTGGGCTTGCGCGAATGGTTTGAACAAAACAATCCCGCCGCGTTGGCGCAGATCACCGAACGTATGCTCGAAGCGAT
>JAITMI010000146.1 GCA_031277435.1 Pseudomonadales bacterium | reverse complement strand
CTCGCCATCACGGCCAAAGGCCAAGTCACGCTCAAGCGGGAGTTGCTGCAACACCTGGGCATTGAGCCAGGGGAGAAGATCGAGGTTGAACGCTTGCCCGGCAAGGAGCTGCGGCTGCGAGTGGCGCGGCCTAAGGGGAGTATCGAGAATTTCTTTCATGCCCTGGACGGTGTACCGAGAGCCAAAAGAGACAAACCCATGACAATCGAGGAGATGAACGAAATCATCGCGGCGGGCTGGGCTGGCCAATTGGAGCTGGACGACAAATGAAGGTTTCCGTCGATACCAACATACTCGCGCGCGCGACCCTGCAAGACGACCCAGCGCAATGCCGCGCCGCGAGAAAGCTGCTCAGTGAAGCCAGTCTGGCCGCTATTTCGCTGCCATGCCTGTGCGAACTGGTCTGGGTACTCCGCGGGGAAAAGGTCGCCAAAAAAGACGTGGCGGTAACAATCCGCGCATTACTTGATGCCGACAATATCATTACCAACCGCCCTGCCGCGGAAGCCGGGCTTGCCATGCTCGACGCGGGCGGCGACTTCGCCGATGGCGTGATGGCCCATGAAGGCGCCTGGCTGGGCGGTGAGACCTTCGTTTCCTTCGACAAACAAGCCGTTACGCTGCTGGCCAAACAAGGCCGAGCGGCGCGATTGTTGTAAAAGCGGGCCTGAGACCCGCTCTTACAATACTGACTGACTAGTTCAATTCCAGCGCAAAATCGCCGCTGGCATCGCCTTGGGTCCATTTGCCGACGATCCGGCGCAAGGTGGCGGAGCCTAGTTCTTCGAGTGAGCCTTGGACTTGATAGCCGCCGTCGATGCTGAAGCTGACGGTCCAGTCGGCGGGGTTGAGCTGCACGTTCTGCAAGGGCTGGCGCTTGCCGTCTTCCAGCGCGAAGCCGGTGACGGACTGGTCGCGCTGCAATTGCATCACTACCAGTACGCGCGAGCTTTGACCATTCACTTGCCGGTCGCCGCTCCAACTGCCTTCGAGCGGGAAACCTTCCTGCGCGAACAGCGAGAAACTGCCGCTGAGCGTCAACGCGGCCACCAGGGCCGCGCGGATTGAACGCATTGATTTTTTCATCGGCTGATCCTCAGTTGCCATACATGTGCAAGACGTCGCGGTTGTTGTCCTGGCAGAAATACTCGTGTATTTCGCCGCCGTCGGTGCCGTCCCAACTGTTGTAGGTCCAGGTTACGTCGAAACCGCCGGTCCAGGGCTGGGTGTAGGCGCCGGGGTCGTCCACCGTGACTTCGTAACTGAGGGTATCGAAGTTCGGGCGGGAGAAACGCTCGGTCAAATGCAGGTAGCGGGTGTGCGGCAAGCCGCCTTGGGCGAACCAGGTTTTTTCGTTGAAGCCATTGGATTCCACCACCAGCGTGTCACCTTCCCAATGGGCGCTGGTGTAGCCCTGGTAGGTGCCGATGGTGTCGGGATCATCGACATCGGGCAGCGGACGGCTGTCGGTGTAGATCACGCGCCAGGTTCTGGGGCCGCCGCCGAACACGAAGTACACGCGGTTCAGATCGGGCATTTGCAGAATTTCAAAACCATTCACGGTTTCCACCAAGCGCGTTGGGCCGGGCGGCATACAGCGGGAATGCGGATCGTCCTTCTGGTTGTTGGCGTTGCGGAAATCGTACAGCGCCTTGGCCCAGGGCTGGAACGGCACTTCTTCGAGCAGCAGATTGCTCTGATGGCTGAGGCGGCCACGGCCATAAATGCTGCCGCTGTTGCCCCAGAAGCCTTTTTCGCCCGCGGCCAGGCCCAGGTTGACCTGGCCGTTGCTCAAACGCGGCGTGGGTTTGGCTGGCGCCGCGTTTTCCTGCGCCGCGGCCTGTACGTAAGTCGCGGCGCTCAACATGGTCCATATGCTGAGAGCCGCCAGTAGCGTCTTGCGCGCTTTTTTCATGGCTATGCCTCTGATCAGGGGGTGAGATTTTCGCTGGAGCCGGCGCCGAGTTTTTCACCGTTGGCCAGGGTGACGGTGCGGGCGTTGGCCAGATTGCTGCCATCGCGGGCGCCGCGGCCTTCGATATTGACGACATCGCCGATGTTCAGCGTGGAACGGGTCCAGCCCAGGGTGCGGGTGAGTACCGCCGGGGCGCCCATTTCAAAAGCCCAGGGAACTACCTGGCCTTCTTTGTCGTTGGTGACGTCCACGTAGATGTAGACGTGCGGGTTCTGCCATTCGACTTTGGTAACGGTGCCGCTGAGGTTGATTACGCGCTCGCTGTCGTATTCCGCGGAAAACGAATGGTGGGCCTGTGCGGCTGCGGTCAGTGACAAGAGCAAACCCAGGGTGCCGATCTTGATCATGCTATTCATCGTGTGCCTCCTTATAGGTGAACGATGGTTCAATGGATTCCGCTGTAGGGCGGAGAATGTTAAACAAACGTGTCAAACAAAATGTATCAAACGGAACGTATCACAAAACTCGCATCAAAAACTTACGTCATAGCTAAGCTGGTAACGCCGGCCAAACTGATCATAAGTGCCCGGTATGCTTTGGCTGGTGGCGCCGGCCACGATCGGCGGCGGGCGGTCGAACAGGTTGGTGACGTTGAACGATAGATCCCAGGTGCCGCCGTTGCCGAACTCCCCTTGCTTGGACAAGCGCAGGTTGGTGTAGTTGCCGGAGGCTACCGAGTTGTCGTCCACGTCTACCCCTTCCACCCAGTTGATGTTGATCTTGGTGTTGGTGATGTAACGGTGCTGCAACTGCACGCCATAGTCGCCAAAACGGTAACCGGCGGTGAGGTTGGCCGTCCACTTGGGCGTGCCGACGCCGCCGACGGTATCGGCGGGCACGCCGTCGAGCGGCGTATTGGAACGCTCCAAGAGATAACCGGCCAACATGCGCAGGGTCAGGCTTTCGTCCAGATCGCCGAGGAAATTGGGCTCGGCGCGATAGGCAAATTCCGTGTCTATGCCTTCAACCTTGGCTTGCGCTACGTTGAGGTAGCCGTTTTCGATCTTGACGATTTCGCCGGTGACCGGGTCGCGTTCGATCGCCGAACACAGGCCGGTGTCGCCCAAAAGATAACAGCCATCGACGATGCGCTGTACGCCCAGGGAGCTGACGGCGTCGTCGATTTCGACGTCGTACCAGTCCACCGACCATTGCGCGCCATCGAACCACGAGGGTTGATAGACGAAGCCCGCCACGATGGTATTGCCGATTTCAGGCTTGAGATCGGGGTTGCCGCCAGCGCGCACCGTGACCAGGTAGCTGCTGCCGGTGATGGGGTCCAGCGGGTTGCCGCCCTGCCCGCCGCGGTTGTTGTAGAGTTCGGTGAAGTTGGGTTCGCGCACGTCGCGCGAGCGGGTCAGGCGCAAACGCAGGTCTTCGAAGGCTTGGACGTTCAAGCCAATTTTCCAGCTTTCGACGCGCCCGGTGCGGGAGTAATCGGAGCTGCGATAAGCCAGGCTGGCATCGGCGCCCTG
>JAITMI010000137.1 GCA_031277435.1 Pseudomonadales bacterium | reverse complement strand
TGACCAACTTCATTTTGGACCGGCAGTTCGAAGGAATGAAAGTAGAGCTGGGCACCGGCATAACGGAGTGGGGTGATGGCAAGCGCTGGAATATTTCCGTTGCCGCGGGCCATAAATTTGGCGATAGATTGAACGTGATAGGCTCGCTTGAAGCGCGCCAGATTGATCAGATTCAACGCAATCCAGCGGAACTTGGCGATTGGTTTCAACGCTGGGGATGGGTGACGAATCCTGACTGGACTCCTGGTGCGCCAGCGGGCATTCCGCAGCGCCTTACTCTGCCGTGGGTCGCTTCCAGCGAGCATACGCCAGCGGGCGTGCTTTGGGCGCGTAATGGATCGAGCAGTAATTCTCCGCTGATTCCCTTTGCGCTCAATGGTTATACGTTTCTTGATGATGGCAGCGGGGTGAGACCGCTGGATCACGGCGATGTGTATGCCGCGCCCAACCGTTCCGGCAGCACGAAATCCTTGTCGGGAGGCATTGAGGCGTTCAATCACAACAATGCTTTCAACGGCGGGCCTTCCGGACGGGAAGTCATTGGACGTTCCGCTTTCCTGGGCGCGCAATATGAAGTGAATGATAGCGTGTCCGTATTTGCGCAAGCGCTGGTTGGACGCTCGGAATCCAATCTTTATCTGGATCGCGGTGACTACTCCTTGCAAGACGGCTGGTATGCGACGGTTTATCGCAACAACGCCTTTTTACCGCCGGAAGTCGGTGCCGCCATGGACGCAGCGGGCATCGATTCCTTTCAACTGCATAAGCTCGGCTCTTACGTGGGCGCCGGCAGCATCAATGACAATGGCGAGGAAAAAGGTATTTATACCACTTATTCCTGGAGTGTCGGCCTGGATGCAACCTTGCCCAATGGCTGGGACATGCGCGCCAGTTGGCAAAGCGGTGAATCGCACAAGCGTGCCGGTGTTTATGATGAAGGACGAGTAGATCGCATATTCCTGGCAATGGACGCGGTGCGTGATCCCGCGACCGGCGCCATCGTGTGTAACGTGCAACTATACAATCCCACTCCTGAGCAGCTTGCCGCCTCACCTTCGGTTGCTGGCAGAACCTCCGAGGACGGCAGCCCCTTGTTGTCGCCGATTGGTTTGGATAACACGGTACGTGATTGCATTCCCTTCAATGTCATGGCCGCCGGTGGCGTGAGTCAGGCGGCGAGTGATTACATGGGCACGCCAAGGATGATGGATGACATCGTGAAACAGGATTTCGCGGAGGTGCTGGTGAGCGGCGAGCTGTTACAAGGCTGGAGCGGCCCGCTGTCTTTTGCCGCGGGTCTCACCTATAGGGAACAGTCGTTCTCCGATTCGAGCGGGTTACCGATAGAGGTCGATAGGTTGGGACCGCCGCTGAACGATGAAGCGCTGGGAATCCGCGGCATTTCTCCTGGCTGGACCACGGGCCCCGCGGATTTGAATCAGTTTTCCACCATTCCCGCGCTTGATGGCGCTTACGATGTATGGGAATGGTTCGGCGAACTGAACATGCCGCTATGGGAAGCGACCGATGGCGTCCGCCGGCTCAATGGTAGCGCGTCCTATCGTTCTTCCAATTATTCCAGCGTGGGCAAGGTCGAAAGCTGGAAGCTGGGATTGGACTTGCAAGTATTCGAGGATCTGCGATTACGCACCACGCGCTCGCGCGACGTGCGTGAGGCGACCTTCAGTGAGCGCTTCGACGCGGGCGGTGGCGGCGGTTCGGTGAGTGATCCGCGTTTCAATAATTCCACTTTTCAAATCACGACCATTACCGGCGGCAATCCCGCCCTGACGCCGGAGATCGCCGACACCGTGGTGGCGGGCATGGTATATCAACCACGCTTCATGCCGGATCTGCAATTGTCAACCGACTGGTACAAGGTGGAAATAAGGGATGCCATAGGCTCCTTGGGTATTCAAAGAATCGTGGATGAATGCGAAATCAATAACGTGCAGTCTCTGTGCGCGCAGATTGATCGTGATCCGGTGACTGGCTTTATCGGCACGGTCAAGAACGTGTTTTTGAACGTAGCCAGAGCCAAGGTAGAAGGCGTCGATCTTGAAGCGAGTTACAGAGCCGATGTGGATTTTTTCGCCGCGCAAAGCGAGTCATTGAGCGTGAGAGCGCTTGTTGGTTACGTGAAGGAGCGTTCTGATACTCCCTTGGGCGGCGTTCCCTTCGATGTTTCCGGCGCGCTCGGCACGCCGGATTTGACGGCCAATCTGACCGTGACTTATCGCTTGGGCGCCTATTCAGTACAGTTACAGCAGCGTTTCATTGATGAGACGCTGCGAAACGCCCAATGGAGAGAAGGCATCGATGTCGATGACAATACCGTATCGTCCTCAAGCTGGACCAATGCCAGGCTTGGTTATTCAGGCGAAACGGCGCGCGGCGGCTCCTGGGAAGTCTCGCTCAACGTGCAAAACCTGTTTGATCGTGATCCGCCCATAATCGCCAATTTTGGCACGCGCGGCGGTTCTCAATCGGTGGATGCAAGTTATGACGCGCTTGGCCGGCGCTATCAATTGAGCTTTAACTATAATTATTAAACAGTCATTCTTTCGTGGAAAATATGCAAAGGAAAACAACAATGATGAACGAAAAAAACGACAAAACTCACAACGCGCAAGCACTCGGTGAAGATGATGCGGGCGCGGGTTGGCGGACCGCTTCGATAGCGCGTAGAACGATGCTGCTTGGCGGCCTTGCGACCGCCGGCGCTGGCTTGGCTCCCCGGTTTGCCGTCGCGCAGACGGCGGCGGAGGACCTCACCGCGCTGACGCTTGCCGAAGCGTCACGCCGCGTTCGCGCGGGCGAAGTCTCGCCCGTTGAACTTGCGCAAGCCTGCCTGGCGCGTATCGAACGGCTCAATCCCATGCTGAACGCATTCATTACCGTGGCGAGAGAACAAGCGCTCGCCGATGCCCTGCGCGCGGAAGAGGAAATACGCGCTGGCAATTGGCGTGGTCCTCTGCACGGTATTCCTTACGCGCTGAAAGACAATATGGATACGGCGGGTTTGCGCACTACTGGCGCCAGCGAACTGTTCGAGAATCGTGTGCCCGTGGAAGATTCCGAGGTGGCCAGACGTCTGAAGGAAGTGGGTGGCGTGCTGCTCGGTAAACTCAATTTGAATGAATTCGCTTATGGCGGCAGTTCCACCGCCACGCATTTTGGCACCATGCATAATCCCTGGGCGCTGGATCATGCTACGGGCGGTTCGTCCGGCGGTTCCGCGGTGGCGATTGCCGCGGATCTTTGTTTTGGCGCCTTGGGCACGGATACCGCGGGGTCGGTACGGATGCCCGCATCGCAATGTGGCATTGTCGGTCTAAAACCGACTTATGGACGGGTCAGTACACGAGGCGTCATGACGTTGTCCTGGACTTTGGATCATGTAGGGCCCATGTGCAAAAGCGTGGAAGACGCCGCGCTCATGCTGAACGTGATCGCGGGCTATGATCCCCTGGAGCCGACGGCCAGCCGTGAAGCGGTGCCTGACTATACTCTCGCGCTGGGCATGAACACCGCGGGGTTGCGGCTGGGTATCGCGCGCGAAGGTTTTTTCAATGACCTCGATCCCGAAGTGGAAGGCGCATTGAATCAGGCAATCGGCATATTGCGCGGCCTCACCTCCGGCACGCGCGATGTACTATTGCCGGCGGCAACCAGCGGCACCAGATTGTGGGGGCCGGAGGCCTATGTCTACCATCAGGCGTATTTCACCCAGTCGCCGGAAAAATTTCAGCCCAGCACACGCGCTTCGCTGGAGCGTTATGCCAATGCGCCAGCCCTGGATTACGTGCAGGCGCGGCGTGAAGTCGATATGTTGCGCCAGTCAATCAGCAGCGTATTCCAAGACCTTGACCTGTTGATCGCGCCAGTGATGCGCGCTCCGGCGCCCTTGTTGTCGGAAGGCGGCGGTGGTGGGCCCAGCGCGAATACCGCCGCTTTCGATGTTTTTGGACTGCCGGCGATGTCCGTACCTTGCGGTTTTTCCAGTCAGGGTTTGCCCATTGGGCTCCAGATCATCGGCCCCCACGTCGCCGAGTCGCGCGTGTTGGCGCTGGCCGCCGCCTACGAAAGGCAAACCCAGTGGCGGCAAAGCAGAAGGCCGAATCTTTGATGAGCAATGAAACCTGGCGCGCAGGTTGCCCTTGATCTGCGTGCCAGGTTGTTCGCCCCAGCCCCCCTTGCGCGCGTGGCCAGTCTCTGTACTATCGGCCCCCACCAGCCACACCTTCACACCCAAGGGAATTACAACCATGAAAAATCCCCCGCACGCCGCGCTTTGCGCGCTTGTATTGAGCCTGTCTGGCGTCACCGCCGCTTACGCCGCCGAGGATGCGACCGCCGAGTGGCGCTCCTACGGCCAGGATTACAGCGAACAGCGCTACAGCCCGCTCACGCAAATCACCGCTGACAATATCGCCGAGCTCGATCTCGCCTGGTTCGGCGATTTGGCCGAGCGCGGCGGCAGTTACGAAACCACGCCGCTGGTGGCCGATGGACGCATCTATGTGTCCTCGCCCTGGAGCAAGGTCTACGCCTTCGACGCCAAAACCGGCCAACAGTTGTGGAAATACGATCCCAAAGTGCCGGGAGAATGGGCGGTCAAATTATGCTGCGGCATCGTCAATCGCGGCGTCGCGGTTTATGAGGACACCATCATCTGGGGCACGCTCGATGGCCGCTTGGTGTCGGTCAAGGCGGACACCGGCGAACTGGTCTGGGATAAGCAGGTCACCGATCGTGAAACCTGGCATTCCATTACCGGCGCGCCGCGCATCGCCGATGGCCGCATTTTCATTGGCGATGCTGGTTCCGAGTTTCAACAGCGCGGTTATCTGGCGGCTTATGACGCTAAAAATGGCGATGAACTCTGGCGCTGGTGGGCGGTGCCGGGCAATCCGGCGCTGGGTTTTGAACAGCCTGAACTCGAAATGGCCGCTACTACCTGGAACGGGGAGTGGTGGACCATGGGCGGCGGCGGCACGCCTTGGGATGCCATTACTTACGATCCGGTCACGAATCTCGTCATCATTGGCACTGGCAACGGCGCGCCCTGGCCGGCGGACGTGCGTTCGCCCGGCGGCGGCGACAATCTCTTTACCGCGTCGATCGTGGCGCTCGATGCCGTGAGCGGCGAATACCGCTGGCATTATCAGGCCACGCCGCGCGACAGTTGGGATTTCGACAATACCCAGCAGCTCGTCACCGCCGATTTGATGATCGGCGGCGAAAGCAAACACGTGGTGATGCAAGCGCCGAAAAATGGCGTGTTTTACGTGATCGAAGCCGCTACCGGCAAAGTGCTTTCGGCTGATCTTTTCGTGCCTACGGCTAATTGGATGCTCGGTTTTGATGAGAATGATAATTTCCGTCCCATCATCAACCCCGACGCCAACTACGGCCAGTTCGGCGACCGCGGTTTCCACGTAGTGCCCTCGGCCGCCGGCGCGCACAGTTGGCATCCGATGGCCTTCAACCCCACTACGGGCTTGATGTACATCCCCACCAACTACAGCAGTTACCCGCTGGTGGCCGAGGCCGGCGCCAAGATGGGTAATCAATTGCTGTCGATCAACGTCGGCAAGCGGCCACAGGAACCGGCGCCGCAATTGGAAGGCGCAGGCTCCTATCTCCTCGCCTGGGATCCGGTGCAGCGCAAGCCAGTGTGGGAACAGCGCATGGGCAGCTCGCGCGCTGGCGTGCTGACTACCGGCGGCAACCTGGTGTTCCAGGCGGCGGGCAGAACCCTCAGGGCCTTCCGCGCCGATACTGGCGAAGAATTGTGGGGCGTCGAAACGCAGTCTGGCGCTGTTGGTGGACCGGTCAGTTATGCAATCGACGGCGAACAGTACGTTGCCGTGGTGGCGGGCCAGAACGGGCAGGGCGGTTATTGGGCGCCGAATTACGCGAGGCTCTTGGTCTACAACCTCGGTGGCGGCGCGGTATTGCCGGAACCCATCAGCTACACCCCGCCGCCGCTCGCCCCGCCCGCCAATTTCGGCGACGCCGCGCTCCTGGCCCAAGGCGAAACGCAGTACAACGCCCACTGCGCCAGTTGCCA
>JAITMI010000079.1 GCA_031277435.1 Pseudomonadales bacterium | reverse complement strand
AGATAGAACAATATGATCATGGCAAAAGGCTCCTGCGATCGACCGGCGGCAATTCGTTGCGGGCTTCGCCCTTGCCTTTGCCGCCGATTGCCTTACCGGCAATCTGGTAGAAGTTGTAGTCGTGGTATTTGCCGGTGCCCTGGATCAGCATGTGTTCTTTTTCCCACACCATGTCCTGGCGCACGTATTCGGCCATTTCAAAATCCGGCGTGAGCTGGATGGCGTGGGTCGGGCAGGCTTCTTCGCAAAAGCCGCACATGATGCAGCGGGAAAAATTGATGCGGAAAAATTCCGGATACCAGCGGCCAGTTTCGTCCTCGGTCTTTTGCAGCGCGATGCAATCCACCGGGCAAACGGCGGCGCAGAGGTTGCAGGCGACGCAGCGTTCCTGCCCGTCGGGGTCGCGGGTGAGGATGATGCGGCCGCGCCAGCGCGGGAACATGTAGGGCATCACGTCCGGGTATTCCACCGTGTCCTTTTTCTTGAACAGATGGGTAAATACCAGGGCCAGGGTCACGACCTGTGACCACAGTACGTGGAGTTGCTTGCCGATGGCCTTGAACATAGGGAAATAGCTCCTCAGCTCGCTTGTAACAACACAACCGCGCCGGTGATCAGCAGGTTGAGCAATGACAGTGGCAGCATCACCAGCCAGCCATAATTCATCAATTGGTCATAACGGGGGCGCACCAGCGCCGCGCGCACCAGGATGAAGAAGACGATCCAGAACGTCATCTTGATGGTCATCCAGATCAGGCCGGAGACGATCGGCGGCCCGATTTCCCAGCCGAAGGGCGCCAGCCAGCCGCCGAAAAAGAGTACCGGGATCAAGGCGGACAAAAGATACATGCCGATGTATTCGCCGACGAAGAACAAACCAAATTTCATACCGGAATATTCGGTGTTGTAACCGGAAATGATTTCCGATTCACCTTCGGCCAGGTCGAAGGGCCAGCGTTTGGTTTCCGCCAGACCGGCGATCACGAACACGATGAAGCCGGCGAACTGCGGGAATACGAACCAGCCGCCACGCTGCGCTTCGACGATTTCGCGCATGTTGAAGCTGTCACCCAGCATCACCACGCCGAGGATCGAAATGCCCATGAACACTTCGTAGCTGATCATCTGACCGGCGGCGCGCAGGCCGCCGAGCAGCGCGAATTTGTTGTTGGAGGCGATGCCGCCGAGCATGGCGGAATAGGCGCCGAGGCCGGCCATGGCGAAAATCCACAAAAGGCCGATGTTCAGATCCATCACGCCCACGCCGGGGGCGAAGGGAATCACCGCGAAGCTGAGCAGCATCACCACTGGAATGATGATCGGCGCCACGATGAAAGTAATCTTGTCGGCGAAGGGCGGCGTCCAGTCTTCCTTGGTAATCAGCTTGCCGACGTCGGCGATCGATTGCAGCACGCCGAAGGGGCCGACGCGGTTGGGCCCCAGCCGTTCGCTGAAGAAGCCGAGAAAACGCCGCTCCACCCAGATCAGCATGGCGGCGGACACCAGCACCACGCCCAGTACGAAGACGATGCTGAGGAACGATCCTACGGAGAACTCGAACATCAGATGTCCCTCTTGTCGCTGACGATGATGTTGCTGGCGCGCCAGTCTTTCGGCGCACGCCATTCACTGGCCTTGTGCAAGGTGACGGTAGCGGCGAGATTCTGGAAATTCAGCCCCCGCAAGCCGACGCTGACGCCGACGTTGCCGAAGGGAATGCTGTCGCGCAAGAGCACCGGCACGCTGCCGTTGTACTGCACTTGCACGCCATCGCCGGACGTCAGTTCCAATTGCCGCGCGGTGGCCGGATTCAGCGCTATGTAGGCGGAGGTCGCCTTGGCTTGAATCGCCTCGCTGTGCGCGGTCAATTCCTCGCTGCCAAATAAATGATAGAGCGGCACTACGCGGTAGCCATCACCGGCGGGCGGCGTTATTTCGCTCGGGTACCAGGCTTTATCGGCCCCGTTGGCGGGGATCAGGCGCTCGCCGTGCGAGGCTTCCTTCAATGGGCCGCCGACGGCGGTTTCAAATTTGAACAGGCTCTGGTTGGAGTTCCAGCCCGGCGCCCAGGGCGAGGAAAATACCGCGGCGTCCTTCAAGGGCGGCACACCTTCCATGGAGTAGACCATGATGCCGTCTTCGTCCTGCTCCTGTTTCGGCTCGTGTACGCTGATGTTGGCACGCATCGCGGTGCGGCCACTGTAACGATGATGCTGGCGCGGCGCGCGCAGACCGGCGAAATTGTAATCGGCGCCCGGCGTCAGCTTGTTCAAGGCCGAGCCCTGCGGCAACACGGCGGCGAGCGCGGCGGTGATGTCGAGAGTCTTGGCGCCGGGCGCGGACAGCCACTTGCAACTGGCCAGAATCGGCGCCGCCGGCTTGAACACGGAAAAGAAATACTGCGCGCGGCTTTCGTAGTTGACGAAAGTGCCGGAGCTTTCGGCGAAGGTCGCGGCGGGCAGCACCAAGTGCGCGGCTTCGCCGGTTTTATTCTGCATGCCGTCAAGCACCGTCAGTTGTTCAAGATTATTGAGGAAGGAATCCACGGCGGCGCTCGGGGCGCGGCGGTAGAGGTCGTTTTCCAGCACGATGGCGTTTTTGCCGCCGCTTTGCAGCGCCTGGCCCAAGGTGTTGTTGCTGCCTTGCATCAATAGCGCCAGACCGAGGCTGTTCGCTTCCGGCACTACCAGCGCCAGACTGGCGCGCTTGTCACCCTCACTGAGCGCGGTGGCGATATTGGCGGCGGCGTTCAACAAGGCTGGTTCCAGACTGCTGGTACCGCTGATGATGAGCGGCTGCTTGGCGCCCTTGAGATCGGCGGCGATGCTTTTCACCAGCGCCTGTTCCTCACGGCGCAAATCACTGACGGCGGGCGCGTTGGCGTCAAGCGCGTGCGCCACCGCGAAACCGATGCGCGCGCTGTCTTGCGCGCTCCCCAGGTGCACGCGCTTGGCGATGTCATCAAGGCGGGTGGCGTGGCTGCTGAGGATGTGGATCGGGCTCTTGTTGTCCATCGCCAACTGGCGGATCGCGGCGTCGTGCCAATTGGGGAATTTCAGCTTGGCGGCCATTTCCTTGCCGAGATTCTTGGCCGCCTGGCGCACCGCCAAGGCCAGCCGCGCGGCGGTGTTGGTCAGGTCTTCGCCGAGGATCAATACCGCGTCGGCGCGTTCGATGTCCCTGACGTTGGCGATATTGACCGGGCGATTCTGGTAAATGTCGAGCACTTGGTTCAAAAGGCCGAATTCCGCGTCGGACACGCCACTATAGAAATTATCAGCGCCCACCAGTTCGCGCAGGGCGAAATTCGCTTCCAGCGAGGCGCGCGGCGAACCGATGCCGATGGCCTTGCCTTTGAGCGCCATAAGCTGCGCTTTGGCGGCGGCGGGGTCGGCCTGTACCGGGCGGGCATCGCGCGAGC
>JAITMI010000250.1 GCA_031277435.1 Pseudomonadales bacterium | reverse complement strand
GGCAACGGCGTGGCGCAGCAGTTGGAAAACCTGCCGCAGTTTTTCGGCAACGTCAGTTCCGACAACATCGCCGCCCGCGTCAACGCTGATGTCGGCCAAAGCCAGCTCAACATGCGTGGCATGGGCGGCGAACGCACGCTGGTGTTGCTTGATGGCGCGCGCGTGGTGCCTTCGGATCGCCGCAGTTCCGTGAGCGTCGATTATCTGCCGAGCACCTTGGTGCAGCGGGTGGACGTCGTCACCGGCGGCGCTTCCGCCGCTTATGGCGCCGATGCTTTGGCGGGCGTCACCAACTTCGTGCTCAACCGCCGCTTCAGCGGCCTCGACTTCGCCTATCGCACCGGTATCAACGAAGAAGGCGACGGTGAATTCAACCGCGCCTCATTGACTTGGGGAACGGACGTTCTCGATGAAACCCTGCACGTATTCGGCTCCCTGGAACTGCGCGTCAACGACCCCTACCGCCGCAGCAACGCCGATTGGGACAAACGCACGGGCTACGTGAAAAACCCCGATTGGATTTCCGCCACCGCCACCCCGAACGTGCCGCTGCGCTTGACCAAGGACTATGTCTACCCCAGCAACTTCGCGCCCACCGGCCTGATCCTCCAGCCAAATTCCGCGCTTAATCGCATGGCCTTTACGCCGGATGGCGCAAGCGTCGTGCCCTATGTCGATGGCGCCTTCGCCACCTATGCCGGCGCCGGCAACCAGAACAACATGGTAGGCGGCCCCGGCGATCCGCAATATGAAAAATTCATCACCGCCATTCCACAAACTTTTGTGCGCGTGGGCGTAGAAGCGCAAAACTTCTTTCTTGGCACCGACTGGAAGGCGCAGGAAGGCACCACGCTGTGGGGGCATTTTTTGTTTGGCCGCACCAACAACGCTATCGAATGGACCGCCGTGGGTGGCGGCGGCACCGGCCTTGGCCACGCCGCGCAAGCCTTCATGACGGTGTACCCGGACAACGTGTTTCTGCCGCAACAAGTGCGCGATGTGATGGCGGCGGAAAATCTCGCCTCGATTCGCGTCGACCAGCAAGGCTACGCCGAAGGCCCCTGGGGTTACATGGACAGAACGGAAATCATGAACCGCATCGGCTCGCTTACCGTCGGTTTCGATCAAGAATTATGGGGCGACTGGAATCTGCGCGGCTCCTGGCAAACCGGCAAGGCGCGCAAGAAAAACATGAACAACGGCTGGGAACGCCTGGACCGTTTCTACATGGCGACGGACGTGGTGACCGACCCCGCGACCGGCGAACCAATCTGCCGCGTCAAACTGGTACAGCGGCAAATGCAGGCGCAAGGCCGCGATTTTGAAGCTGAACTGCGCGAGTGGGCGCGGAACAACACCCGCATATTCCGCAGTGACACCTTCTCCGCCACCACGCCAGGGCTACCCGAACCCGTGCCCTACCCCTTCGCGGTGGACAGCATCGACAACAGCATCAGCGATTGTGTACCGATCAATATGTTTGGCACCGCGCAACAATCGCAGGCGGATGTCGATTACATTTCCTCCACCCGCACCAAGACCGGCGTCTCGGATCAGAAAATGATTTTCGCCGAAGCGGTCGCCAACGGCACTATCTGGGAAAACGCCTGGGCCGGCCCGATCAGCGGCGCGCTTGGCCTTACTTACCGCACCTCGTCGATCAAACAGTACATCGTGGACGACGCCATCGACGCGCTTGGCGCACCCTGCAACGTCACCCTGCCCGATGGTACGGTGGTGATGCGCGGCGTGGGGCCAGCCATCAGTTGCTCCGCCACCGCCGATAGCGTGCACAGCTTTTCCGGCCAGCCGGAATTCGAGGGCGGTTATCACGTATATGAAGTGTTTGGTGAAAGCATCATTCCATTATTCGTGTCGCAAAGCGGCAACCAGAACGTTGAACTCAACCTGGCGGCGCGCTGGTCCAACTACTCACGCGCCGGCATTTTCACTACCTGGAAAGCCGGCCTCAGCGCGCGCGTAAGCTCCGACCTGCGCCTGCGCGGCACGCTGTCGCACGACATCCGCGAAGGTTCCTTCGAGGAACTGTTCGTAGTGCAAGGCCGCGGCGCCAACGTCACCGACCCCTTCAACGGCAACATTAGCTACCTGACGTTCAACCAAACCGGCGGCAACCCGGACCTGAAAGCGGAAGAAGCCGATACCACGGTCTTGGGCTTCGTGTATCAACCTTCCTTTATCGAGGGCTTGTCACTCTCCGCCGACCACTACGAGGTGGATCTGAGTTCCGCCATCGGCAGCTTCAGCGAACAAGACACGGTGGATACCTGCTTTGAAACCGGCGTGCTGTGCGACCAAATCCGTTTTGACTCCGACGGCCTGATCGCCACGGTGCTGGTGAACTTCATCAACATCAACGCCGCCAAGGTGGAAGGCTGGGATCTCGAAGCCAGCTACCGCATGGAACCGGATTTCTTCGGCAATTATGACGAAGGGCTGACCCTGCGCGTGATCGCCGGCCTCATGCTGGAAAATTCCTCCACCCCGCTCAACGGCGTAAAAACCGACCGCGCCGGCGGCGCCAACCTGCCAGACAAAAGCCTCACCGGCATGTTGATGTACAACCTGGGCAATTTCGGCATCAACCTGCAACACCAATGGCAAGGCAAAACCAAGCGTAACGTCACCTGGGTCGAAGGCGTGGACGTCGATAACAACTCCGTGCCCGCGCTAAACATCACCAACCTCGGCCTCAGCTACTCCGGCGATCTCAACGACGGTTCGACTTGGCGCGCCTCGCTCAATATCAACAACCTGTTCAATAAAGACCCCATCATCGCCGGTACTACCCGCATCGGCGACGAACTGGGGCGTCGTTATTCGCTGGGTTTTGACTATAGTTTCTAAAACGGAAACTGAACATGAAAAAGGCGGCTTTGGCTGCCTTTTTTATGTCATTGAAATTTAGAAATTATGATTACAAATCAGACAACGCCGCGTACCTAAAACTAGTGCGGCTAGAATTGTAGTTAGGCTTATGAAGCTGAACATCTTCTCATCCGAGGTTACCGTTGACCCGCCTTTCTGGGCCCGCTCAGCCTGAATTCGCTTGCCAATCACTTTCTTCATTCTCTTAGCCACCTACGGAATCTTCCTGTATGTCACGATCATCACCACACAAGCGCAGCCGTGGGCCGGGTTCGCCGTAGGCGTCATCACCGCCGCGCTCATCCTGCTGCTCTACATCCGCCTTATCAGATGGCTCGAAGGCAGTCGCCACCTGAGTGAACTCACTACCGCACGGGCCGGCGCGGGCCTTAGCGGAGGCGGCCTGCTGGGTCTGGCGCTGATGTCCACCGTGGTCAGCGTGCTTTATCTCAGCGGTTACTACAGCGTAAGAGGAACAGGAGCGGTGAGTGACGCGCTGGCTACCTTGGGGCTATGGTGCATTGCCGGGGTAGGCGAAGAACTGACCTTCCGCGGCGGGCTGTTTCGTTTGCTCGAAGAGGCTGTTGGCACCTGGATCGCGTTGGTTGTTTCCGCGCTTATCTTTGGCGGCGTGCACCTCGCTAACCCGCAGGCAACGCTGTGGGGCGCGACGGCTATCGCAATTGAGGCCGGGCTGCTATTCGGCGCCATCTACGTGGCAACGCGCAATCTGTGGGCGTGCATCGGGCTGCACTGGATGTGGAATTTCTCTTTGGGCAGCTTGTATGGCTTGGCCGTATCGGGCAGCGGCGTTGGAGACGACGCGAGTATTCTGGATGCGACGATCGCAGGCCCCACGCTTATCACTGGCGGCGAATTTGGCCCCGAAGCCAGTCTCGTGTGCATCGCGATCTGCCTCATCCCCTCGGCTATCTTTCTCGTCATCGCCCACCGCCGCGGCCTCATCCGCCCCATGCGGACGCTTTGACAAGCACTTCTTTCCTCTCACATTATATGAATGGCCTAACCTCGAGTGGGCTCGCTGACGCGAGCCGCTCAACTCATAACCTTTAGGAGAGCACAATGCTCTGTCGCGGCCTAATCGCTGTCTTAGTCAGTGCATTACTTTCGTCCTGTACCATCATGCAGTACAACCTGCATAACCAGTTGAGCGGTGCGGCGGCCCTGCGTAATGGCTGTCCTGAAAGTTACGCGGTGACGCTACAGAGCGCTTTGTACACCAACACATTTGGCGTTAATCCAAGCGATACAAAACGCCTTGATGAAGAAAAGGCCGGATATGCCAGAGCGATTCGTGAGATTCTGCTGAGCAGAGGCTGCACCGCGAGCTACGTTGCAATGGATGGAGCGCTCGACATCAGGATTAAGCACATGGCATACGTCAGCGCCTTGCCGCAAGAATGGCTTACTGGCCTGTCGCTGGGGCTAATTCCAAGTTGGGGGACACGCCCTCCAGAGTACGAATACACCTTTGAAAACCATGTTTCAGGCTTCTCACGCACTTATACGGTCGATGTCACCACCTACAATCACCTCATTCTTTTTCCACTGCTATGGGTCAACCTTCTATTGCCTATGGAAAAAGATCGTTTCAAAACCGCGCTGGTCAATTTTCTTGAGCACTCTTGAGCGGGCAGTATTACTACTAGACTCAGCAGGAAAACCAATGTCGCAAACATCACAAGGCGATTTCAAAGACACCAAAGGCTTAACGGAATGGATCAAATGGTCTTTGTACGCCTATATAGCCATATCCGTTATCGCCGTAATCTCAGGCACTCTTGAGCGTCAATTGCTTTTAGATTTTCAAAACGGCGTTTATTCGTCGCAGGAGCTGGCCGTCGCGGCGGCCACGGCCAGTGACAAGCGGCAGACGCTTGTTGGATTTATCCAAATATTCATATTCGTGGTATCTGGAATTCTGATATTGACGTGGATTTACCGCGCCAACCATAACGCGTATCAGCTTGGCGCGAAAAAAATCCGCGCTGTCCATAAAGATGAAAAACAGCGCGGATAAGGGAACGGTTCGCAGACGCGGCTCAGGGTTTCTCTCAGCGAAAGATTTTGACCGGATCGGATACGGCCTTTCTTCTGTCTGCGCGATTGCGAAAAGGTACAACGGAGAGACTGCGTATAAATTTGATGAGAACAGTGGCATTTTCACAAGCACTGTTTTGTTGATACTGAAAAGTTTATAAAATGCGAGGGCCCTCCGACATGACTATTAAATGCCCTGAAATATCTGTGACATTCCGTTTAGCCGAACGAAG
>JAITMI010000062.1 GCA_031277435.1 Pseudomonadales bacterium | reverse complement strand
CGACCGTGACTTGAGTGCCTTCGATCTTGGACGATAGCACGGCCTCCTGCGTGGTCAGGGGCGATAGCATCACCGCCGGATTTGGAATGCCTTGCAGCAAACCATCGTAACGAGCCAGTTCGCCATTGGCTTGGCCGACTAAAGGCAATAGGCGGCGGTAATCCAAATCCGTCAGCGGCAAGGTATCGGGGATATACGGACTCACCTCCCCCACTCCACCTTGCGCAACTCGCGCGCGGCTTTGTCGAGGATGCCGTTGATGTATTTGTGGCTGTCGGTGGCGCCGTATTTTTTGGCGAGTTCCACGTATTCGTTGATGACGACGCGGTAGGGGACTTCGATGCGTTGTGAGAGTTCGTAGAGGCCGAGGCGCAGAATGCCGAGTTCGATGGGGTCGAGCTGGCCGGCGTTGCGGTCTAGGTAGGGGTGGTATAGCGCGTCGATTGCTTGCGAATCGCTGGCGATGGCGCTTAGCGCGGCGTGGAAAAATTCCCAGTCGGTTTTGCGGCCATTATCGGCGCGGAATTCGGCTTCGACTTGCGCCGCGTCAGTGCCGGATAACTGCCACTGGTATAAAGCTTGCACCAACAAATCGCGCGCGCGTTTGCGGTAGGAAATGGGGATGTTGCCCGTGCTCATGTTGTATCCGCCGCTTACAGCTTGCGTAATAGACTGACGAGTTCGAGCGCGCTCATGGCGGCGTCGGCGCCTTTGTTGCCGGCTTTGGTGCCAGCGCGTTCTATTGCTTGTTCGATGCTGTCCACGGTCAAGACGCCAAACACCACTGGCAGATTGCTTTGCATTCCCACCTGGCCCAGGCCCTTGGCGCATTCGCCGGCCACATAGTCGAAATGCGGCGTGCTGCCGCGAATTACCGCGCCGAGCGCGATCACGGCGTCGTATCTGCCGGATTCCGCCAGGCGCTTGGCCACCAGCGGCAATTCAAAAGCGCCGGGCACTTTGACCACATGAATGTTGGCGTCGCCGACGCCGTGGCGCCGTAGCGCGTCGATGGCGCCGGCTTGCAGGCTGTCCACCACGAAGGAATTAAAGCGGGATACCACCAAGACGAAGTTGGCGTTGGGCGCGCTGAAGTCGCCTTCGATGATCGTTAGGTTGCTCATGTTCAATCGTCCTTCTTGGTTGAATGATTGGGCCATAATTCGCAGGGAATAAATTCCACCACTTCGAGATCAAAACCGGAAATCGCGTACTTGGTGGGGTAGCTCAACAGGCGCATTTTGCCCACGCCGACATCGCGCAGAATTTGCGAGCCGGTGCCTACCGTGAGATAGCTGCCGCCGGGCGGCGTGGTGTTCAGTACCACGCCATCGCGCTGCGCGTGGAAATGTTCCAGTTGTTCCAATACATCGGCGCTGCCTTTGTCGTTGGCCAATACCACTACTACGCCCTTGCCTTCCTGGCTGATGCGCGTCAGCGATTGATGCAAGGACCAGCTCGGGCGCCGCGGGTTGGCGACGCCCAGCAAATCGCGGATGGTATTGCTGACCAATACGCGCGCCAGCACTGGCTCATCAGCGCGGATGTCGCCTTTTACCAACGCCAGATGGGTCTGATTGCCTTCTTTATACAGATCGCGGTAACAGTACACGTCGAACTCGCCGTACTCGGTCGGCAGCTTGTAAACCTGGGTGCGTTCCACGGTTTTTTCGGTGGCGATGCGGTAATGGATCAAATCCATGATGGTGCCGATCTTGAGATTGTGTTCTTTGGCGAAGCGTTCCAGATCGGGGCGGCGCGCCATGGTGCCATCGGCGTTCATCACTTCGCAGATGGCGGCGGCGGGGGTGAGGCCGGCCAGGCGCGCCAGGTCGCAGCCGGCTTCGGTATGGCCGGCGCGGCGCAGTACGCCGCCGTCTTTCGCCATCACGGGGAAGATGTGGCCGGGCATGATGAGGTCGCCCGGTTTGGCGTCTGGCGCTACCGCGGCGGCGATGGTGCGGGCGCGGTCGGCGGCGGAAATGCCGGTGGTGACGCCGCTGGCGGCTTCGATGGACAGCGTGAAATTGCAGCCGAAAGGCGTGCCGTTGCCGTTTTGTACCATCAATGGCAGATTGAGCTGGCGGCAGCGTTCCTGCGTCAGCGTGAGGCAGATCAGGCCGCGCGCGTGCGTGGCCATGAAGTTGATGTCGGCGGCTTGCACTTTGTCGGCGGCGATGACCAGATCGCCTTCGTTTTCGCGGTCCTCGTCGTCCATCAGAATGACCATGCGGCCCTGGCGGAAATCGTCGAGAATTTCTTCAATACTATTTAATTGCATAACTATTTAGTTGAATAACTATTCAATTGCATAAACACCAATGCTCAGCGCGGCGCGAAACCGGCCCGGCTCAGTTGTTCCAAGGTGAGGCCGCTTACGTCCTCACGGTCCTGTAACAGCCGTTCCAGATAACGGCTGATGACGTCCACTTCGATATTGACGCGGCGGCCTGGGCGGTAAGCGTGCAGCGTGGTGCGTTCGGCGGTGTGCGGGATGATGTTCACGCCAAACTCGCGGCCATTGACCTCGTTCACGGTGAGGCTGACGCCGTCGATACAGATCGAGCCCTTGTGCGCCACATAGCGCCCGAGCGGCGGCGGCAACTGAAACGTCAGCCGTTCGCTGCGGCCATCGGGGCGGCGGCTGAGAAGTTGCGCGACGCCATCCACATGGCCGCTGACGATGTGCCCGCCGAGGCGGCTGTGCGGCAATAGCGCTTTTTCCAGATTCACCAGGGCGTCTACCTGTAGTTCGGCGAGGGTGGTGCAGGCCAGCGTTTCGCGCGAGACATCGGCGCTGAAGCCGCCGTCGTGGATATCGAGCGCGGTCAGGCACACGCCGCTGACGGCGATGCTGTCGCCGGTGCGCACGTCGCTGAAATCCAGCTTGCTGCTATTGATACTCAAGCGCCAATCGCCGCCTTGTTCGCGGATGGCGCTGATGCGGCCAGTGGCCTCGATGATGCCGGTGAACATGGCCTTTGCTGTCTCGGTGGCGGTGCGCTCAAACGGCCCGGTTTGCCGCAAGGCAGCGAATTCTACAGTCTTTTCCGAGCATTACCACATCGGCGAAGGTAAAGCCCAAGCCCTGATCGAGCCGCTGCACGCCCTCTAACAGCGCCATGGGCCGCGCTTGGTGCCCCAGCAATACCGGCGCTATGTAGGTGAGCAGTTCGTCCACCAGGTTGGCTTGCAAGAGCGCGCCGGTGAGCGTGGCGCCAGCTTCCACCAGGATTTCATTGCAACAATAATCGCGCGCCAGCATCCGTAGCAGCGCGTGGAGATCAACGCCGCCCTGCCCCGGCGGCGACGGCAGTTGCCGGTATTCCCAATCCGCCACCACGTTGAGCGGCGCGGCGGGGGGCGGCGCAAGGCCCACTTGCAGCACCTTGCCCGGCAACTGCAAGAGCCGCGTGGCGGCTGGCAAGCGGGCCTGGCTGTCGAGTATCACGCGCAGGGGCTGAGCGCCGGTGAAATTGGGCAGGCGCACGTTGAGCGAGGGGTCGTCGGCCAGCACGGTGCCGATGCCGCTGAGAATGGCGCAGCTTCGCGCGCGCCACTCTTGCACGTCGGCGCGCGCCTCGCTGCCGGTAATCCACTGGCTTTCGCCGCTTGCCATCGCGGTGCGGGCATCAAGGCTCATGCCAACTTTGCAGCGCACATAGGGCAGGCCCGCTTTCATGCGCTTGATGAAGCCGGGGTTGAGCGCGGCGGCTTCTTCTTGCAGGAAGGGGCCGCTTACTTCGATGCCCGCCTCCCGCAAGCGCGCCAAGCCTTTGCCGCTGACCAGGGGATTGGGATCGCCCAGCGCGTACACCACGCGCGCCACGCCAGCGCCGATCAGCGCCTCGCAGCAAGGGCCAGTGCGGCCTTGATGCGCGCAGGGTTCGAGGGAAACGTAGACGGTCGCGCCGCGCGCCGCGTCCTGGGCCTCGCGCAGCGCCATGATTTCGGCATGAGCGTGGCCGGGTGGCTGGGTGTAGCCTTCGCCCACCACTTGGCCGTTCTTGACGATGACGCAGCCCACCGCCGGATTGGGCCGCGCGGTGTAGCGCGCTGCTTGGGCTAAGATAAAGCAGCGTTGCAGGTAGTGAATGTCGTCGTCAGTTGAAAAAGCGGTCACGCGGTTAAGACCAATTTTGTTCCATTAAAACCGTTGCACCCCCTCCCCCCGCGTGCGGGGTAAGGTTGGGATGGGGGCGAGACGCGCGACTTGGCTCTACCGTCTCGCCCCCACCCTAGCCCTCCCCCGTAAACGGGGGAGG
>JAITMI010000370.1 GCA_031277435.1 Pseudomonadales bacterium | reverse complement strand
CGCCGCGTAAATCTTCGCTGTGCTTGCCTTTGGAAAAAGCGCAGAACTGGCATTTGAAACTACACACGTTGGTGTAATTGACGTTCCGGTTTACAACGTAAGTGACCACTTCGCCATTGACCTCTTGCCGCAGCGCGTCGGCAGCGCGGCATACGTAGGCGAAATCCGGGCCGCGGCTTTGCAGGAGCCGGGTAAGCTCGGCCTCCGTCAACGCTATTTGCGCGGCGCAGCGCGCCACGAGATCCTTGATGTCCGCTGAGGCGTCTGCGGACACCCGATTCAACAAAGCCGCTTCAAGCGCGGGCAAGGGCTGTTCTTCACCAGGGCTCCAACTATCACGTTTGGCGAAACCTTCGGCGTCGCTCAATTTCAATACCGCCGGGCGCACGGCGGGGTCGAGCCATTGCCGCGACTGGCGCGCATACTCGGGGTAGATCGTCAAACGCTGTTCCAAAAACTTGCCGGCTTGCGCCGTTTCGTGCGCCAATTGTTCCAGATGCGGCCAGGGCGCTTCGGGGTTTACGTGATCCGGCGTCAAGGGCGACACGCCGCCCCAGTCGTTGATGCCGGCATCAATCAGCGCCGGCAATACGCCGGGGCTGAGATTGGGCGGCGCCTGAATGTTCATGCGCGCGCCAAAAATCAAGCGCGCCACCGCCAAGGTCCACAGCAAATCCTCCAGCACGGGTTCCGGCGCTTGCGCCATCTTGGTGCGCGGCTTGGCGCGAAAATTCTGTACGATCACTTCCTGCAAATGGCCGTAACGCTCATGCAGCGCGCGCAGCGCCAGTAGCGATTCGATGCGTTCGCGCCGCGTTTCGCCGATGCCAATCAAGATGCCGGAAGTAAATGGCACGCGCGCGAGCCCGGCAAGTTCGATGGTTTGCAAACGCCGCGCCGGTTCTTTATCGATCGATCCATAATGCGGCATGCCTTTTTGGCACAAGCGTTCTGACGCTGATTCCAGCATGATGCCCATCGACGCGCTCACCTCACGCAAGCCGGCGATTTCCTCCGCCGTCATACAGCCGGCGTTGATGTGCGGCAGAAGCCCGGTTTCCGCCAGCACCCGCCCTGCTACTTCACGCAGATAATCCAAGGTGGTGGCGAAACCCAGGGCATCCAGCGCTTCGCGCGCGGCGCGATAACGCAGTTCCGGTTTTTCACCGAGCGTAAACAAGGCTTCCTGACAACCGAGTGCCGCGCCCTCTCGGCACAAGGCCAAGACTTCATCCACCGGCAGGTAGGCTTGTGCAATGTGCTTGGGCGTTTGCGCGAAAGTGCAGTAATGGCACACGTCGCGGCACAGTTGCGTCAGCGGAATGAATACTTTGCGGGAATAGGTGATGAGATTACCGTGCGCCGCATCGCGCAGCGCACGGGCGTGCGCCGCCAACAGCGCGGTGTCGGCGCAATCGGCCAAGGCCAAGGCTTGCGCGCCGGACAAGCGCTGTGCCGGGTCAAACGCCGTGACCTCGGGCGGCGCGAAGAAACCAGACACCGTGGTCACTCAGTTCTGGATTCGATACGAAAAGTCCACCACTGTGCATCCGGCGGACGCGGGGCGTTGCTGCCCAGTTTCGTATTGCGCGCCGCCCAGGAACGATCGATCTCGATAGGATCAGTGACATGGCGAATCGTCACCGGATAGACCAGGCCATTGAGCCGGATGCGCCCGTTCTCGTTATTGCGCGCCAGACGCGACCAGCGTTTAGGCTCGCAATCGGAACAGCTCAGATACAGCTTGCCATCGGGCGTAGCCATGCAGTTGAGATTGTTGGCCTGCGGGAATATGCCTTGCACCTGAATCTGGCACAGCTCCACCTCGTTGGCGAAGCTCCAGTCGCTGACCGGCTCCTCCACCACCTCGCCCCACAAGACCGCGCCCGGCATCCTGTCGCAAGGGCAAGTAAAGAACCAGCGCGCCGCGAAAAACAGCCCCACCAGCAAAGCCAGCCCCAGCACATAAGCGCTGATGCGCAGTGGCGTCCATTTACGGGCGGATACCGCAGTATTTTGTTGTTGTCCGGACATGAAATTTACCCTCTGTGGAATAAGCGCGGGCCAGTATGCGGGGGACGTGGGAGTCTGTCAAAAGCGCGTAAACCGCCCCGGTATACCAACTCCGCCGGAGCCCTCATTCATATTTCAAAACCAACACCTGCTTATATGCCGCCGCTTTGGTGCGATGCCTACCACCGTTAGGAACGGTGAGACGGGCAGGCTTCCTCAAAAGAAAGGAAGATAAGACAATTTTCAGACCAACAATCAACCTCATGGAAATCAATGAGTTATATTTTTACCAGCCGCGACCATGTTCGACAACGGAGAGATTTTGCCCGGATTCGAACGCTTACTTGGGCTCAAGCGCCAGGCAAAAGGCTTGGCTTACACCTCTCTTTGTCTTAGCCTGTGCGATCTTTGGCAGCGGACAGCGGCATTCATGATTCTCGACGTCACCGACCTTTGTAAGACCTTCCCCGGCGCTGGCCACGGCGAGCCGGTCGAAGTGCTCAAGTCGCTCAACCTGCATGTGGCGCAAGGCGAAAGCGTGGCCATTTTGGGCCAGTCCGGCAGCGGCAAATCTACCTTGCTCACGCTGCTTGCCGGTCTTGATGCGCCCAGTTCCGGCAGTATCGTGCTCAATGGTCAAAATCTGCAAACGCTTGATGAAGCGCAGCTCGCGCAATTTCGCGCGCGCAACATTGGCATTATTTTTCAGCAATTCCATTTGATGTCGCACCTGAGCGCGCTGGAAAACGTGTCGCTGCCGCTTGATCTGTTCCATGACCCCGACGCCGCCGCCAAGGCCGCGCTGGCGCTGGAACAAGTGGGCCTGAGTAAACGCAAGGCGCATTTTCCGCACCAGATGAGCGGCGGCGAATGCCAGCGCGTAGCCATCGCCCGCGCCATGGTAGTGCGCCCCGCGATCCTGCTCGCCGACGAACCCACCGGCAACCTCGACAACCAGACCGGCGCTTACGTTTCCGACATGATTTTCGATCTGGTAAAAGAACATCGCATGACGATGCTGTTCGTTACGCACAATGAAGGGCTGGCGAAACGCTGTGAACGTGAACAGCGATTACAGAATGGAAGGTTTGTTTAATAACTGTTTATCCAATAACCAAAGAACGCGCCACTGAATGAGAAAGCTGTCTGGGCGGTGCGGTAACGCGAGACCCTCTGAGGCCATGGATGGCCGGAAGGAGCCTACAGGGACGTACTTGCGGCGTGCCTCACATTGTGGCACCCCTCCGCCCGCCGCAAAAAAACTGTAGTCGTTGTTCTTTGTGGCTGCCTGAGCGGTGGGGGGCCGCGGGCCACCCCCGCAAACCCACCCCGGGGGGGGCCCTCCGCCCCACCAGGCCGCACACGGGGGCGCGGGGACCCACCCCCCCCCCCC
>JAITMI010000314.1 GCA_031277435.1 Pseudomonadales bacterium | reverse complement strand
CAGCAATACCTCCTACACCATCACCGCGCTCAGCGGCGGCAACCCGAACCTGCGGCCGGAAATCGCCGATACGCTCACCGCCGGCATGGTGTGGAGCCCGGTATCCTCGTGGTTCGAAGGCTTGCAGGCGTCGATCGTCTGGTACCAGATCGACATTCAGGACCGCGTCGGCTCGCTCGGCGCGCAGCGCATCATCACCGACTGCGTGGCTGGCGACACCAGCCTCTGCCAATACATCACCCGCAATCCCACCAGCGGCGTTATCGAACGAGTGTTCAACGTCAACCTGAACGTGGCGGCGGCCACCACCTCCGGCGTCGATCTCGAAGTACGTTACGATACGGAACCGGATTTTCTCTCCGACCTGGACGAGCGTTTCACCTGGCGCCTGTTCATGGGTTATCTCGGCGAAAACTCGGTAACCACCACCACCTACCGCGACGACGTGGGCAGTTCATCCAGCCCCGAGTGGAGCGCCTCTACCACCTTCGGTTACGATTTTGACCGCTATGGCGTGCGTCTGTCGGCCCGCTACTTCGACAAGACCATGTATGACGTGCTGTGGGTGGAAGGCCGCGACGTGGACGACAACTGGGCCGCTTCGCAGACCACCTTCAACCTGGGCCTCAACTACCGCGGCGAAACGGCGAGCGGCGGCGACTGGCTGGCGAGCTTCAACATCACCAACCTGCTCAACCGCGATCCGCCGATCATCCCCTCGCAAAGCCAGCGCGGCGGCCAGCAAAACATCAGCAACCAGTACGATGCCTATGGCCGCCGCTATCAGTTAAGTTTGAATTACAACTTTTAATTGATGTAAGCACCGCAAGTCCCCTCCCCCGCGAGCGGGGGAGGGTTAGGGAGGGGGCACAAGGCCCCACGCAGGATAGTTATGTTAACGGACTTCGAAAGACTGCTAGGGCTGGACACGCTGACCTCGCCCTATGCCCGCGCGGCCATCCTGGTATTGCTGGCCTTCCTGCTATTCATCATTTGCCGCCGGGTTTTGTTAGCGCTATTGCAGCGCGTCACATCCAAAGTTTCCAATATCTGGGTGCGCTCCATTTTGCATTCGCGTTTTCTGTTCCGCATCTCGTGGGTGCTGCCGCTTCTGGCCATGACCGCCGGCGTGCGCGCGATCGCCGAATTCACGCAGACGCCACGCACCATCGTCGAAAAAACCTTGTTGATTTTGTTGACGATCGTTTTAGTCCGCTCGTTCTCGGCGCTGTTCCACGCTACTCAGCAAAATTACGCGCAACTGGAAATAGCACGCAACCGCCCCATCAAGGGGCTCTTGCAGATATTGAGCCTGCTGGTGTACCTGGGCGCCGGTATCGCGATTTTTTCCATCATTTTCGATCAATCGCCGTGGCTGTTCTTCAGCAGCCTGGGCGCCGCCACGGCGGTGATATTGCTGATTTTCCGCGACACGATTCTATCCTTCGTCGCTGGCGTGCAACTGACGGCCAATCATCTCATCCGCGTCGGCGACTGGATCGAAATCCCCAAGTTCGACGCTAACGGCGAAGTCATCGACATTGCCTTGAATTCGATCAAGGTACAGAACTGGGACCGCACCATTACCGTGATTCCCGCCCACACCTTCATCGAGCATTCATTCAAGAACTGGCGCGGCATGTTGGACTCCGGCGGCAGACGCATAAAACGGGCGATTCTGATCGACATCAATTCGATACGTTTTCTGGATGAGGCCGATATGCGGCGGCTTGGCGCCCTGCATGTGCTGCACGATTACATAGACAGGAAACAGGCCGAGGTCACCCAATACAACCTCCAGTTTCAAGACGCGCAATCCGCGATAAACGCCAAGCATTTGACCAATATCGGCACGCTACGCGCGTATTTGAACGCTTATTTGCGGCAGCACCCGCGCATTCATCAAGACATGGCGCTGATGGTGCGCCAGTTGGAACCGACCGCCGTGGGTTTGCCGCTCGAAATTTACGCCTTCACCAATACCACCAAGTGGGTCGAATACGAAGCGATCCTGTCGGACATCTTCGACCACGTCTACGCGATCCTGCCGCTATTTGACATACGCGCGTTTCAGGAACCGACCGGAAGTGATTTTGCCCGCTTCATAAAACAAACCCCAGCGTAAAAGCTGGGGTTTGGGGTCTTGCTTGCAAGGGCTAAAATTTTCGCCCCCACGGCCGCGGTTTTATTCGCGCAAACCAAACACGAACAAACTGCCGCCAGCGGATATCGCGACGTACTGTTTACCTTCCAGTTCAAAACTCATCGGGCCAGAGGCGACTTCGCCGCCGAGGCGCTGTTGCCAGAGTTCGTCGCCGGTTCTGGCGTTGAGCGCGTAGAAGATGCCTTCGCGGCCACCGGCGAACACCAGGTTGGTGGCGGTGCTGAGCACGCCGCTGCTGGTGACGTCGGTCATCACATGACGCCAGACGATTTCGCCGGTATTGGGGTCAATGGCCTGAATCGCGCCAGTGCCTTCCTCGGGAATGCGCTGGTTAATCAGGCGCGCCGCCAAGGCCGGTACCGCCATCGAGGGATACATGCCCACGTAGGTCTGGCCGGGCACGTATTGCACCGGGCCTGGGCGTTTGGTGTATACCGAATAGGTGTCCACCCAGGTTGGTACATAGAACAGGTTGGTTTCCGGGCTGTAGGACGGCGAATACCAGTTGGTGGCGCCCTGGTTGTTGGGCATGATCAGCGTGCCTTCGGGGCTTGGCGAGAGCACGCGGTTGGGGCGGCCTTTTTCGTCGAAGGTGCCGTCCATCCAGTTCACCGCCACGAAAGGCTTGCCCAGCAGGAATTCGCCGGTGGTGCGGTCGATCACGTAGAACACGCCGCTGCGGTTGGCGAACATCAGCACTTTGCGCTGGTTGCCGTTCCACACCATGTCGGCCAGTACCGGCACTTGGGTGGCGTCGTAGTCCATTTCGTCGTGCGGGGTGAATTGATAGTGCCACGCAAGTTCGCCGGTATCGGCGTTGAGGGCTACCACGGAATCGGTGTAAAGATTGTCGCCGGGGCGGGAATCACCGTTCCAATCCGGGCCGGGGTTGCCGACGCCCCAGTAGGTCAGGTTCAGTTCGGGGTCGTAGGAACCGGTGGTCCAGATCGAACCGCCGCCGAGTTTCCAGGCTTCCTGCGCGGGATCTTCCCAGGACTCGAAACCCGCTTCGCCGGGGCCGGGAATGGTGTTGAAGCGCCAAAGTTCGGCGCCGTTATTCACGTCGTACGCGGCGATGAAGCCGCGAATGCCGTATTCGCCGCCAGCGGGGCCGACGATCACTTTGTCGCCGATGACCAAGGGCGCCACGGTAAGCGCGTAGCCGAGCGAGGGATCGCCGATGCTGACATCCCATTTCAATTGGCCGGAGATGCGGTCGATCGCCAACAGGTGGCCGTCGATGGCGCCCATGAACAGCGTATCGCCATGCACCGCCAAGCCGCGGTTGACGCGGCCACAGCAAACGCGCGCGTTCTGATCGGGTGTGTAATTATAGGTCCAGAATACGCGGCCAGTTTTGGGATCGAGCGCGATCACGTCATTGGGCGGGCTCACGGTGTACATCACGCCGTCGAACACCAGCGGCGTGGCCTCGAATTTTTCCGCGGAACCGCCGCGCGAACGCACCTGCCAGATCCATTTCAATTCCAGATTACCAACGTTCTGCTGATTGATTTCATTCAGCGTGGTGTAACGCTGGCCGTTGTAATTGCCGTGATAGAGCAGCCAATCGCCGGGCTCGGCCTTGGCGTTGAGCAGCCGCTCGGGGCTGACTTGCGCATTGACGCCGCCAGCCAGCGCAAGGGCGGCGAACAGGGAAAACAACTTCATCCGCGTCATAAAATTTACTCCGCTTTCAGGGAAACGAGATAGGCAACGAGATCGGCGATTTCTTCCGCCGACAGCACGTCACGCGAGGATTGCATCTGCGAGGGCAGGAAATTCCATGCTTCCAGATCGCGCTTGCCGAAGGACACCAGCCTTTCGTCGAGGCTCATCATCTGCACCGAATCGGTATCCTGATTCATCAAGAGGCCCACCGTAGCGGCGCCGCTCTTATCCACCACCTGCATGAAACGCTGGCCTTCGCGCAATTCCGCTTCCGGGTAGAGGATGGCGTTTTCCAGCGAGGCCGGCGTGCGGCGCCCGCCGATATTGGCGAGATCCACGTAAAGCCGCGAACCGCCGCCACCGACGCCATGACAAGAACCGCAATCCGCCTTGCCGAAAAAGAGTTGCTGCCCGCGGCTCGGATCACCCAGCGCCACCTCGCGCTCGGAACCCGCGCCGCCGGTCTGCGAGGCCATGGTGCGCAGGAAAGCCACCAAGCCCTGCAATTCGCCATCGGAAAATTGCGGACGCGGAATCATCAAGGTACCGGGGATGCCGCTACGGATCAGCGCGGCGAGTTCTTCGTCGGTGGACGCGCGGCGCAGCCGGTTGCTGCTGAGGTCCACGCTTTCCACCGCATTGCCCTGATCGCCGTGGCAACCCAGGCAATTGGCCTGATACAGGCCGCGGCCGTTGTCGATGTCAGCGGGCGTATAGCTATGCTCTTGCGCATTAGCGCCCTGCATGGACAGAAGTAACATCGCGGCAAGCCCAAAGCCCGCTGCGCGACGGTGATGTCGGCTCATGATTTCCCCTCGTGTTGGTTTGACTTGTTGATTTGCTGGCGTTGCTCGCGCCCAGGCCGGCCTGCGCGGAGGCGAAAGACTAGTACAGTCGCCCGCTGGACGCAACGCAATAGCGCCGAACGCCAAATCAGCGAGTGATGATCTTTGACTTAACCGCGGTTCGGCGTAACGTTTATCCATGAGACTTCAAACTCAGCAAGGCGCCATCATCAAGGCGGCTCATCCAGCGTTTGTCGCTGCCCGTGCGCACCGGGTAT
>JAITMI010000228.1 GCA_031277435.1 Pseudomonadales bacterium | reverse complement strand
ATCGCCGGCTGGTATCTGCAAGACGATGCTTTATGTACCGACCTGATCCGTTATCACGCCAACTCCAACGACAAACGCGAAGGGCTGATGACCGGCAGCGATGGCAGCGGCGAGGTGGACAAGACCCGCAAGGACAGCATAGACGTCAACCTGCCTCCCTGTGAGCTCGCCAATCGCTACATACAAAAACTCAACATGGCGGCGCGCGCTTATATCGAGGAATATCCCTACAGCAACAAACTCGTTCCCTGGGGGATCGTCGAACCCATGGCCATTCAGTATTACGCGCCGGGCGGCGGTTACAAGGCATGGCATTTCGAACGCGACAATCGTAACGAGATCATCGCGCGGCGGCACCTTGCCTTCATGACTTATCTCAATGACGTGGAAGATGGCGGCGGCACGATGTTTCTTTACCAAGACCTGAAATTCAAGGCACAGCGCGGGCTGACCTTGATCTGGCCCGCCGAATGGATGTTCACCCACAAAGGCGAAGTATCGGACTCGCAAGAAAAATACATCATCACCGGCTGGTTCAGCACTTACACCAAGGAGCAATTTCAAGCGCTGCGCGCCGCGAAAATGCGACAGCCGTGAGCATATCGGCTATTCTTGAGGCTTGAAGTATCTCAAGTCTTGGAGCGCGATAATGATGAAAAAAATAATCGTCTTGGGTGGCGGAACCGCAGGCTGGCTCACCAGTCTCCTCACCAGGGAGTTTTACCCCGAATTCGACATCACCCTGATTGAAAGCGAAGAAATCGGCATTCTGGGAGCCGGCGAAGACACGGTTCCGCATTTCATTGAAGTGTTGGATTTTTTGCGGATTCCCGTATCGGCCTTGGTACGTGAATGCAGCGCTACCATCAAGATAGGCATCAAATTCAGCAACTGGAACGGCGACGGCACTTCGTATTTTCACGACTTCAGAGCCAAGGATGAGCTTGAGGAATGGGCGTTCGACGACGCCTTTCGCTACAACATGCTCAGCTCTTACCTGATCGGCGAAGACGTACATCTCGATACGGTAAATTTTTACTCCAGATTGGCCGATCAATGGAAAGTGCCTTTCGTACTGAATGACCATACGCTGTCGAATTACCGCGACGCCATCATGGCCATTCAGCATCTTGGCAATTTCGCCTTGCATTTCGATGCGCGGCTACTCGCCAAATTTTTCAGCCAGGTAGCGCAATCCACCCGGAGAATCCGGCGCGTGGAAGGCAAGCTCAGCGAAGCGACTACCGATGCCAAGGGCAATATCACGGGCATTCGTCTGGAAAATGGCAAATATGTCGAATGTGATTTTATTTTCGATTGCTCGGGCTTCGCGCGCCTCTTGCTCGGCAAACACTTCAAGCAGCGCTGGATCGACTACAAGCAATATTTGCCGCTCGATACCGCCCTGCCCTTTTTCATTCCGCACGATGGCCGTAACTTTCCGCCTTACACCGAGGCAATCGCGCTGAAATACGGCTGGATGTGGAAAATCCCCGTGCATAACCGTTATGGCTGCGGCTACGTTTTTGACTCCTCTTACATAAACGAGGAACAAGCCAAGGCGGAAGTCGAAGAATTACTGGGGCATGAAATCACCAGCCCACTTGGCCTGCGGCTTCCTCTTGCTGCGAAAAGGCATTGATACCAGGGGGCAGCGGCTGGAAGACATTCAGGCCGTTCTGGTCAATAAACAAGCACTCGATGGATAGCGGTTGGCGGCAACGCCATGCTGGATGAACCGCGACAATACGTCTGAATTCCCGCCAGACCGCGCTTTGCGAACTGCGCAATAAAATTTACCCACCACGACGCATGGCATACACTGCACTTTTCCTTTTCCGCCCCCAGCCATGACGACATCCACCGACACCCTGCGCCTCACGCTCGTACAAAGCGACCTGGTATGGCAGGACGCCGCCAGCAATCGCGCCTTGCTTGAGGCGCAAATCAGTCCGCTTGCGGGGGCTACCGATCTCGTGCTGTTGCCGGAGATGTTCACCAGCGCCTTTGTGGTGGGGAAGGGTGCGGTGGCGGAAACGCATCCTGGCCCTACCTTGGAATGGATGCAGCGCATGGCGCGTGAGCTGGGCGCCGCGCTTGCCGGCAGCGTGGCGGTGCGGGTGGACGGGGCGCAGTTCAACCGGCTGCTGTTCGTGACGCCTGAAGGCGGGCTTTGGCATTACGACAAACGTCATTTATTCCGTATGCTCGGCGAGCATGAGCGCTATGCGGCGGGCAAGGACAAATTATTACTCACCTGGCGCGGCTGGCGGCTGTTTCCGATGGTGTGTTACGACCTGCGCTTTCCCGTGTGGTGCCGCAATACGGCGGATGAGCCGTATGATCTGATGCTCTGCGTGGCCAACTGGCCAGCGCCGCGCAGTGAGCATTGGAGCGCCTTGCTCAAGGCGCGCGCCATTGAGAATCTGGCTTTCGTGGCGGGCGTCAACCGCGTGGGGCGCGATGGCAATGACCTCGACTATGCCGGCCAAAGCGTGGTGCATGATCCGCGCGGCGAGACGCTGGTACATGCGGGCGATCGCGCCACTTTGGCGCATGCCGAATTGCGGCGCGATAGCTTGACCCAATGGCGCGAACGCTTCCCCGCCTGGATGGACGCCGATCATTTTCAACTGCTCGATTGACTATTCTTTCGATTGACTATTCCGATGTCAGCGCCCCGCGTTTATCTGATCGATTCCAGCATTTATATTTTCCGCGCCTGGCATGTGTACGACGCCAGCATTCTTGACCGCGATGGCCGCCCCGCCAACGCGGTGTTCGGCTTTGGTGACTTTTTGTTCCAATTGTTGCGCCAGACTCAGGCGGTGCACATCGCCTGCGCCTTCGACCTCAGCCAGACCGATTCCTACCGCAAAAGCCTCTACCCCGCCTACAAGGCCAACCGCCCGCCGGCGCCGGATGAGCTGCGTTATCAGTTCGCGCGCTGCCGCGATTTTTGCCGCGCGGTGGGCATCGCGGAATTCGGCAGCGAACGCTTCGAGGCCGATGACATCATCGGTTCACTGGCGCAGCGCTACCGCGCCGAGGGCTATGCGGTGACGGTGGTAAGCGCCGACAAGGATCTGGCGCAACTGGTGCGTACCGAGCACGATCAGTGGTGGGATTTCGCGCGCGATGTGCGGCTCGATCAACACGGCGTGCGCAAGCATTTTGGCGTGTGGCCGCATCAGATCGCCGACATGCTGGCGCTGTCGGGCGACAAGGTGGACAACAT
>JAITMI010000187.1 GCA_031277435.1 Pseudomonadales bacterium | reverse complement strand
GGCTGAAGGTGATCCTTCCCTGGATATCAATTTGAAAACATTGCAAGCTGATTTTCATGCGTTCAATGTAGATGGCAACGATCTGGAACGTGAGTTCAGACTTGATAATTCCGCCGCTTGGCAAGCGCTATTTAGCTTTCTGAATGAAAACCTCAAGACCAGTTACGCATGAATGCCCAAACTTTATTACTGCGCCAAGTACATCCAAATTTTTTTGTGGACGGCGAAGTTTCCAGCCAGGCTTTTTATCCGTTTCCGAAGGATAGCGGGAAACTGTCCGTTTATGATGGAGATGGAATAACGCCGGAGCGTTCATACTGGCACTACACCCGCCAGTTGGGGTTGAGTTCGATAGGGGTATGGGCCGTCATCGGCGCGGAAGCTGAATCAGTCAAATTGACATACCTCTGTGATCCGCTCGAAGGAAACCCGCACCATGCCGTGATCGACTTTGGCGGCGGAACTGACAAGGAATACCGAAAATTGGCGAAACAACTAAAAAGGTTCGCCGCTGACCGGGGTTGTTTGTATCAAGCCTTGGTTTAGCCAGCCTCCACAAACGTAAAAGACATAAGAAACAAAAACGGGGCCGAAGCCCCGTTTCTTGATTACCAACTGGCTTGATTGCGCGGTAGCTCATGGTCAGGGTCATTGACCTCAATGGAATTGCCGTTACCAAGATATTCCGTGAACACCACGGCATTTGTGCCTCCCTCATGGGCGAGGCTTGGAAACAAGATGCCCGTATGGCCTTGCTGGCGAACCAAATCACCAAGCACCCAGGTCGGCGGCTCAATGTGCAATTCGAGCGCAAGGTAGCGCCAGTCCTCTCGCCAATCATGCCACAGATCATCCCAGGGCGAGCCGTGATGAAGCTGCCGCAGATCCACCAGATTGCGCAACGCCGCAGTGTAAGAGCAAATCGTACAAGGCGGAAGAAACGGGGAGGTTTGCTGATACTCGCGCAGCGCCGTCACATCTTCCAGCGACAGGTATAGCGCCTCAATGCCCGCGCGATTGAAGCGCCCGCCCCTGGCCGCGGCGCCCGTGCCGCTGACCGGGCGGTCTGACCATCTCGGCGTGTGCGCGCGATAGAGCATCGAACCGGCGGGCAGATCGGTCAGGATCATCCGGCAAAGCCTCCGCTGATCGACTCCAGGTAGTCAATCGCGTCATCAGTCCGTCCCTCCTGCACCAACTGCAAGAGGGTCTTGTGACGAAAGGCGGGGATGGGTTGGTTCTTGATGAGAAACAACGCGCGTTCAATGTCCGGTTGCACCTCAAGCGCCGCCGACAACACCCGCATCAAATCTCGCAAAACCGCCTGGAGCTTAGGCGACTCAGGGTGAGTGCGCAGCGTGTTGCGGTGTACGCCTGCCATCGCCGCCAAATCCTGCTGTTGCAGGCCAAGGATGTTGGCAAGGTTGGCTGCGGACAGATGAGATGTACCGGCTTCCCGCACGGATTCCAGCACATGGGCAAACGCAGTGGCATTCATGACGTGGCTCCAATAGCCGGAAGAAATGGGAACATTATATGCACAATTTAGGCACTCGCCAATGCGGCGCTCAGTGGACGCCGCTCGTTCGCGCGCGGTTTTTTTCGATTGAGGCCGTGAGGTTTGACCAGATGGCTAAGCTAAACGTCAGCATTCTGGGGCTCAGTTTCGCTACCTGCAAAGTAGTAGAAAAATAGAAACAAAAACGGGGCCGAAGCCCCGTTTTCTTTACTGCATTTTCAGTTCAGCGAGAACTTAGAAGTTCATGTTCAAGCTGATCTGATAACGGCGGCCGATGTCATCAAAGTGACCAGGAACCGTCTGCGAACCGCCGCGGGTACCGTAGCTGGCTACCGGTGGCGGCATGCGGTCGAACAGGTTGGTGACGTTGAAGGACACGCGCCAGTCGCCGCCGCTTTCCAGATCACCCCGGTAGCTGAGCTGGAGGTTGGTCAGGTTGGCGGAGGGCACGTAGACTCTGTCGATGTCCGTGCCGACTACCCAGGTGGAGGTACCGCTTCTGGTGTCGGCGACGTAACGCTGGGTCCAGCCTATGCCGTAAGGACCGATGTTGTAGTTCAAGGACGCGGTCGCGGTGATTTCCGGAGAGCCGGTGGTCCCAACGGAGTCGGTGGGCGTACCGCCCAGCGGGGTGTTGGAACGCTCCATCAAATAGCCAGCCAGGACGCGAATGCTGACGTTTTCATCCTGATCCGCGAACAGGTTCGGCTCGAAGCGGTAACGGCCTTCAAAGTCGACGCCTTCGGCTTTGGCTTGTGCTACGTTCAAGAAGGTATTGAACACGCGGCCAATGAAGCCGGTGGCCGGGTCGCGGTCGAAGCGAGTACACAGATCGGCAACGCCGTTGATTTCGCACTCATCGACGATACGCTGCGCGCCAAGCGTGCTGATGGCGTCCTTGATTTCGATATCCCAGTAGTCGGTGGACAGGCTCAGGCCATCAAGCCAGCGCGGCTCATAGGTGAAACCCATCACGATGGTATCGCCAATTTCCGGGCGCAGATTCACGTCACCGCCGGAAACGGTGGTGATCTGGAAGCTGGTGTTGTTGAAGCGCGGATCGGTGACCGTGCCGCCGCCGCCCTGGAAGTCGAAGCGTTCGGCGAAGGTGGCTTCGCGCACGTCTTGCGACTTGGTGGTGCGGAAGCGCAGATCTTCCAAGAGTTGCACTTGCAACTGCACTTTCCAGCTTTCGATACGGCCAATGCTGGAGTAGTTGGACGCGCGGAAAGCCGCGCCGCCGTCGATGCGCTGCGGGCCATCGTCACGCGCCCACAGCGGTACGTTCACCTCGCCGAACCATTCCCACACGTCGTACTGACCGCCTACGTCGGGGAAGGTGGAGAACTGGTGCAGGTTAGCGGAACCGCCGGTGTAACCAGCCGGAATGCCGCGAATACCGAGATCAGGCGCGTTGAGGGGCGGACCCAGTACGTCGACTTCACGCGGGCCGGCAACTTCGTTGAAGCTCTGGTCGCGGTAGGTCAAACCGGCGGCGAAGTTGATGTCGTCAGCGCCGGGGAGGTTAAGACCGAAGAGACCGCCGGTCCACAGGAGCTCGGCGAAGTCCTGATCGACTACGCCGTCGCCGTACTTGTAGGTTGACAGGTAGTCCAGCACCTGCGGCGTGGCATTGCCTTGGCCCATCACGTTCCAGGGTATGCAATCGCGGATGGTGTTATCGAGACCCACCGGCGAGAGCAGCGGGTTGGTGCTGAGCGGCGGACGGGTACCGCCGGGCGCGCCGCCGGGGGATTCGGGACGGCCAGCCACGGATGCCTGCAACTGCTCCGGCGTCGGGTTGTAAAGCTGTACGTTACACACGATGGCGCCAGTGGCCGGGTCGCGCACGGCGTCCATCGCCAGGAATATGCGGTCAACACGGATTTCTTCGAGACCAGCGCGCTTGTGCGCTTTACCGACCTGATAGGAACCGGTCAAGCTCCAATCCCACTCATTGTTAAACAAATATTCAAAACCTGCGCGATAGGACGTGGTAGTGAATACGGCTTTGTCGTCCGAGCCAATACCAGGCTCATTGGCGCCAACGAAGGAACCCAGTTTGTGCAACTGGAAGGAGCTGATACCAGCCTCATCCATCGCCTGCGCGACGCTATCCGGCAGGAAGGCGTTTTCGCGGTAGATGGTGGCATACCAGCCGTCTTGCAGCGACCCGCCGCCGCGTTCGGCCACACCGCCGGATTCGGAACGGCCAATCATGATCTCCCCTATGAGAGATAAGTTATCGGTAAGGTCGTATTTGGCCCCGAAGAAACCCGCGCGGTTGATCGATCTGTCGCCACCGGCGCCGCCGCCGAAGGCGTCAAAAGCGTAGGCGCACTCGGGGCCGCCGGACATGGACTTGGTGGAGCCGGAACGGGCCGGGTCGGCGTATACATCACCATGCACGAAGGGGCGCACGTTCTGGCCGTCTTCGGTGAAGGTCATGCCGTTCATGGCGAAGGGATTGAGCGGCGAGTTACTGTTGGCGCCGGTGCGCGCCCAGATCACGCCGGTGGGGCTGTGTTCGCTGGAGCACACATTGGGCAAGCTCAAACGCTGCGGGACGTTCGGCGTGGCGCTGGCTGAGATCCACGCGGGGTTAGTCACGTAGCCCCAGCGCTGATACCAGTCGGAATCGTTTTCGCTGGCCAAGCGGGTAACCTGGTTGATGCGCCGCAATTCCAGCGAACCGATCAGGTGCAGCTTGTCGCCAATCTGGACGCCACCGGCAATCGAGCCGTTGTAGCGGAAGCCGTCGCCGTATTCGTTGATACCGGTACCGGCCTGGATTTTGAGACCTTCAAATTCACGGTCGAGGATGTAGTTGGTTACACCGGCCAGAGCGTCAGCGCCGTATTGCGCGGAAGCGCCGCCAGTCTGGATGTCGAGGGTGCGTACCAGCGCGCTGGGGATGGTATCGGTGTTGACGGTGCCACGTTTGTCGCCAGGCGGCAGACGGCGGCCATCCACCAGTACCAGGGTACGGTTGGTGCCGAGGTTACGCATGTCGAGGTAGCTGCCGCCGCCGTCGCCGAACAGCGCAGCGCCGCCGCCTTCGGCGGAACCGTTGCCGAAGAACTGCGGCAGCATGTCGAGCTGGTCGGATACGGAGGCGCCGGGGTTGAATGAGCTAAGCTCATCAACGGTTACGGCGGTAACTGGCGTGGGCGTTACCATGCCGTCGGTAGCACGGATACGGGTACCGGTTACTTGGATTTCTTCGAGACGTTCTTGAGCGTACAGCGCGGGCGAAAGAGCAAAAGTAGAGGCAATGGCGGATACCGACAGTGCCAGACCCTTGGCTTTAAAGCCACGTAGAATAGACGGTTTCATCAAGATTCCCTCACGTGGATGAGCGATGAATGAGCTGTTGTATTTAATAGTTGCGAGTAAGTGCTAAGTGCACTCATCACGAAGACGATACCGTTGACGCTACTACCACGCGCGCATCTCTCTTGGATTCACTCTGCTTTCCCTGCGAGTTTGCGTGGACGGATGGCTGGACTCTCTGGCTTATTATCTGGCCTATCTCAAGCAACCATCTATGCGGCTTGCATGTATCTCCCCGGCGCGGATACTGGCCTACGCCCCTCCCCCCGTCAAGAAAATTTCTTCGATATGGGAACTTTTTGCCCATCTCAGCATCAACAGCCCCTGTTCTAGCTGTTTGCTGGCGCCACTATTGCCATTATTGTCAAATGCTGCCCGCATGAGCGTGAACCTATATAGGCATGAAACTACATGGGCGTGAAACTACGCATCAAAGTCATCCCCGGCGCCCGCGCCGAAGCCTTGGAACGCTACGGCGATCTCCTGCGCGTAAAAGTGCGCGCCGCGCCAGAAAAAGGCCGCGCCAATGAGGCGGTGCTGGCGTTATTAGCCAAGGCCCTGAGCCTGCCCCCAAGCGCGCTGCGCGTGGTGGCGGGGTTTACTTCTCCCTTGAAAACCATCGAGATTGATCATTATGACGCCGCCGCGCTGGGGAGGTTTTTGGAGGGCTTGGGTTGAGGCGTATATTGCGCATTGCATTGGTAGGGGCAGGCCCCCGTGCCTGCCCGTCGTTCCGTGGCAACCGTCAGCAAGGGCGGGCACGGGGGCCCGCCCCTACAGAGCTGAGAATTTTGCGGAACATGATGTACAACGATTCGAGGTAAGACACTATGCCAACGCTTAAACCCGGCACTATCATTCCAACTCCGAAAGAAGACGCCGCGATCCAGCGCGGTATTGATGCCGACCCGGATAACCCCGAATGGACGGAAGAAGACTTTGCCAAGGCCCGGCCCGCCCGTGACGTATTGCCTCCCGCGCTGTATGCCGCGCTAACCGCCAACGCGCTGCACCTGCCCCCAAGGTAGGGGCAGGCCCCCGTGCCTGCCCGCCGTTCCGTGGCAACCCTCAGCAAGGGCGGGTTTTGCGGCAGCAGCGATTCAAAGCCACCGTTTATTCAAATATCGTCGCCACTCTCGCCAATACCTCATCCATGACCGGCTCCGGCACGGATTCCACCTTGCGTGCGTTGCGGGCCAAAAGGTCAATGGCGCGCGGCTGATCGCAGCGGAC
>JAITMI010000145.1 GCA_031277435.1 Pseudomonadales bacterium | reverse complement strand
ATAGGCGACATAAAAACTGAAGCCCGTCACCGAGGCAAAGAAAAGCAGCGACAAACTTGCCCCAACGATCAGCCAAGTATCCACCTTCGAGACATAGCTTTTTTCCATGACCTGACTCCGTACCTTGTGTTGATTCAGTGAAGCTCGCGATTTTTTACCGCTAATCGCGCTGGCGGACAAGATCTTAGAAAAACTCTACCGTGCGCAACTTCATCCGCCTGGCATTATTGGCCTGTTTCAAGTCGAGCGTGGCAAAACTGGTTACGTCAAGTTCCAGCGCCGCCGCCAAATGCAGCGCATCACCCGCGCGCAGACCATGCGCGTGCTGACGGGTGAGCATGGCCGCGTCATGGAAGGTGGCGCGGCTCAGTGGTAAGAGGCGCAGGCCCGCATCACAAAATGCCTCGAACTCACGCCAGGCTGCGCGCGCGTCCTTGGCCGCCAGCATCCCGGCGCGCTCTTTCAGCGCCAGGGCGCTGGCGAATTCGGTCACGATCCAATCGGAAGCAACCAGGGTATCAGCGCAGCCTTCGTACCAGAGATCAACGGCGGCGCTCGACGGTTCGGACACGAACAGCGGCACGGCGGCGCTGGTATCGAGATAGATCATCAGTAACGCGCCTCATCGCGCATGGATTCGACCGTCGCTTCAGTCAGCGGCATCACGGCGCGCCGTTTGCGGGTGCGGATCAGAAATGCGGCCTTGTCGAAGGGTTTGGCTGGGGTCAGCGTGATTTCTCCAGTTGGCGTTATCGAAGCATCAACGCTGTCCCCTTCGGCCAAGCCGGCTTTGCGGGTGTATTCACTGGGCAAGCGCAGGGCTAGGCTGTTACCCCATTTCGCTACTTGCAGTTTCATGATGGCCTCGCCGTATAAACATGTAGATACATTATAGCGGCCGTTGGCGAATAAGGCGCGGCTATTCGCCATCCTTGCCCATTACCGCGCTCCAGCCCTCGCGGCTGAGCAGTCCCTGGTGATGAAAAAATACCAACTGCGCGAAACGCTGAAAAAGCACGTTGCCGAACACGCGCTCGACGAAGGCATTGGACACCCCGCGATTCGCCAAACGCCGCAATTGCCGTTTGACGCGATAACGCGGCGCGGCGGCCAGCACGGCGCGTTCGGGGCTTGGGCCTTGCCCTTGCAGATGCTGCGCCACCGCCGCCCCGGCCAGCGCGCCAAGTTCAAGCGCCTTGTGAATACCGCCAGCGGTGAGTGGCGACACCATGCCGGCGGCGTCGCCCACCAAAAGCGCATGGCGATTGGCCAGCGGGCTCACCACGCCGCCGACGGGAATCAAGCCGCCGCGCCGCTCCAGCGCGCGGAGCGTGGAAAAATCAAAAATCGGGCGGATTTTTTCCAGAAATTTTTCTATCGCCAGATGCGCCGGATAACGGCAAGCCAGGCCCACTTGCGTAATGCCAACGCCCGGCACCACCCAGCCGATGTAACCGGGCGCCAGCTCGCTATCCACGAAAACGTGCAAGAAGCGCTCGTCGCAATGCGCGTGGCCGGTGAATTCCAATTCCATACCGATCAGATAATCACGATTTCTGCCGAGCTTGAAATGCCGGGCCACCGACGAACGCGCGCCGTCCGCGCCGACGAGATAACGGCTGAACAAGTCCTGCGCTGGCAGATACAAACCGCCTTCCTGTTCCCGCGCGCCTTGAAAGCGCGCCTTGGTGCGCACGCTCACCGAGGCATGTTGGCGGCACAAATCTTCCGCCATCCAGCGCAACAGCGCGGGCGTATCCGCGGCGCAAAAGGCGTAATTTTTGCACTGCAAATCAAAACTGCGCAGCGACGGCGAATACAAACGCACCCCGCGCACCGGGCGCAATAACGCGCTTGGCAACTCTGGCGGCAGATGGTCGAGCGCCTCCTGCACCAAAATGCCAGTGGTATGAGGCCGCAAGCCCAGCGCCGGCTTGGCTTCGAGCACGGTAACATCAAGCCCGCGCGCCGCCGCCGCCCTGGCGCAAGACAGCCCGGCATAGGAAGCGCCTACGATGCAGAGGTCGGTTTTTTGCATGAGATCAATATATTGGACCGGACCATCCACAAATGAAATGGCGGCGCTGAGACGCTGGTAGGTTGGCGCTGAGCGCAGCGAAGCCCAACACGCCGGGCGCGAAATGGATGGCCCGGTCAAGCCGGGCCATGACGGCGAGAGAGAGCTTGGTCCAAGCGGTATCAGTTCTCACGCTTCGCGCTCCCCCATCGTTCTACCACGGGCTTGCCCCATTGCTCCATTTTGGGTTTTCCCCATCTTTCTGATTTGGAACCCCATTTTTCCAAACCCGCGCGATGCGTTGGGCTGGTCGGGTTTGGTTGCGTCAATACATGCTTCAAGCACTGAGCCAGAAGTTTTTTATAGACCCAGCGGTTATTGAGCCATTGCGCGCCAAACACGCCTATCAGGAGGAACAACACGGGGGGAGCCTGAATGAAGTTGACATCCGCGACAATCCCAATGCCAACACAAATAAAAAGACAAGCCATAAAATAAAGGATTTCCTTGCCGTTAGTCTCTGAATCAAGCGCGGCTTTTTCCAACAAGACCAGTTGATCGTCCGCGCTAAAGTGCGCGATTTCGGGAAGCCTTCCAACCAGGTCTTGAGGACTTGTATGTCCAGGTCCATAGCGGAGCCATAGCTCGCGGAGTCTTTCCCAAAAACCAGTTTTGTTCATGTTTCCTCCTGAAGGCGCGTTGTGTGTTTTGTCATTCCACAATTTCGCTCGGAATGGCGGCGGCGAAATTCCGTAGGGCGGGTCTTGACCCGCCATACGCGCCGCGCCGCTGGGCTTGGCGGGTCAAGACCCGCCCTACCTTGCTAATCAAAGATATGCGGCGAAGCCGCCTTCGCCAACACCTCTTTCAAACCTTGCGCCAATAAATTGCAGTAAAGTTTCTGAAAAAACAGGCCAGCACATAAAATACCAGCCATGACAAAAATACCGCGGGCAACGATGTTGGTTATGCCGAACAAAAGTGGCGGAATTATTGCGATGGCGGCGGCAAGAACGATATAAACCACCATGTACAACGCGGCCTTGCCAGACAAACCCAAAGTCACGAACGCGGTATAACGCGCCTGTTCCAAAAGCTGGCGTTGCTCATCCTTGCTCAACTGCGCGATTTCAGGAAACTTTCCAACCCAAGCATTCATATTGCCTCCGTTCTGGCGGCGCGCCGTTACGCGCGCCGCGCTTGAATGAATGGACGTTTCGCTCAACCAGCGTGCGATTTCACGAACGCGGTAAAGCTGTTCATCCAGTTTTGTAAGAAGGGCTTGCTGTCGGCACCGATATCGCCGGCGGCGTCGAACAGACCGTCTCTGGCGTGGACGAAGGCTTCAGGCTGGCCCAGGGTCGGCACGTCCAAAAATGCCAGGATATTGCGCAAATGCTGCTGCGCCATGCAGGTGCCCATGGCGCCGATCGAGGTGCCGATCACGCCCGCGGGTTTGCCCGCCCAGGCGCTCTGCCCATAAGGCCGCGAGGCGTGATCGATGGCGTTCTTGAGCACGCCGGGAACCGAACGGTTATATTCGGCGGTAACGAACATCAAACCCTGCGCGGCGGCGATTTCCGCCTTCAAACGCTTGACCGATTCCGCTTGATTGGCGTCGTCGTCCTGGTTGTACAGCGGCAGGTCGTCGATCCGCAGTTGTTTGAACGAAAAGTCCGCTGGCGCCAGTTTGGCGATGGCGCTCGCCAGCTTGCGATTGAGCGAATCCTTGCGCAAGCTGCCGACGATGACGGCGATTTGGTAGTGACTCATGATAATCTCCTTTATGAGTACGGTTGGTTGAGCGGCGCGTGAACGCTAGGCGTTTTCACCCGCGCCATTGATGAAAGAATATAAATCGATATCCCGCCGCCGTTGCCAGCCCAAAGCAGTCCAAAATTGCTGGGCCGTTTGATTGTCGATGAGGACCATCAAATGTGATTTTAGAATGCCCTCGCTTTTCAAGGCATCCAAGCACAAGCTGACGAGACGGGAAGCGATGCCTTGCCGGCGATACGGCGCGGCGACGGACAAATGCTGAATATAGCCGCGTTTGCCGTCATGTCCGGCCATTATCGTGCCGACGATTTTGCCATCGGCTTCGGCGACGAAGCTAAGATCGGGATTGCGCGACAGATATTTTTCCACGTTTTCCCGCGAATCCGCGTCGCGCAACCGCACGCCAGCGGTATTGGTCCACAACGCGAGCGAGGCGTCGTAATCGGCGATCGACATGGGCCGGAATTGTTGAACGGGCGCGGTTTCGGTGTGTGACATACAATTTCGCCTTAGCCGCGCCCGCTCGCTTACATGCCCTGCAAACGATACGCCTCAGCCACCGAGGGCCGGGCGCGCACGCGCTCGTAGAAGGCGAGCAGTTTGGGGAAGGCGGAAATATCCACGCCGACGTGATCGCGCCAGCTCAAGGTGACGTAGAGGTAGGCGTCGGCGACGGTGAAATTCTGGCCCATCAGGTAAGGGTTGTTGCCGAGTTTTTGCTCGATGTAGCTTAAGCGCTTCGCCAGGTTTTCCTTGAACACCGCGCGCGTGGCGTCATCAGTCGTGGGCCGGAACAGCGGGCTGAAGTTCTTGTGGATTTCCGAGTTGATGTAGGCCAGCCATTCCAATAAGTGATAACAGCCCTCGCTGCCGGGCGCGGGGCCGAGTTTGCCGCTTTGGTCGAGGCCGGCGATGTAGGCCAGGATGGCGACGTTCTCGCTCAGCATTTCGCCGCTGTCGAGCACCAGCGCGGGCACGTAGCCTTTGGGGTTGACCTGGTTGAAGTCCTTGCCGTCGGAGGCTTGTTTGGTGTTGCGATCAACCTCGGCAAGGTCAAATTTCTGGCCGGCTTCGATCAGCGAGATCATCGACGCCGTCGAGCAGGCGCCGGGGAAGTAGTACAGTTTCATGGGTAAATGTCCATCCCGTGGAGTGATTGGGGTTGTGATGCTATAGGCAGCGGCCCCGCGCGACAAGAACGCTGGCGTGGGGCGGCGAAAGAATCGTGGCGGGATTTGTGGACAGGGACTATACCAGGGAATCCGGCGCGCGCGGCGCGTCCGCTCTGAGGAGTCCCTGATATGACCAAGCGCAAACTATCCGTAACGCCCGTGGCGCTCGTGGGCGACATTCGCGCCTTGATTGAGGCGGCCCGTCAGCACGCCGCCGCCGCGGTCAATAGTGAGCTGACCCTGCTGTTCTGGCGTATTGGCCAGCGTATCCACACGGAGGTGCTGGCCGGGCGGCGGGCGGGCTATGGGGAGGAAATTTTGCCGACGCTGGCGGCGGGGCTGGTGCGTGATTATGGGCGCAGCTTCACGGACAAGAATCTGCGGCGGATGGTGCAATTTGCCGTCACTTTTCCTGATGAGCGAATTGTCGTATCACTGATACGACAATTGAGCTGGACGCATTTCATCGCGTTGATTCCGCTCAAAGATCCGCTACAACGAGCCTATTACGCCCAAATGGCCGGCGCCGAGCGCTGGAGCGTGCGCACCTTGCGCGACCGCATCAATTCGATGCTGTACGAACGCACGGCGCTGTCCAAACAGCCACAAACCTTGATCGCCCAGGAGTTGGCGGCGATGCACGATGCGGAGCGCATGTCGCCCGCGCTGCTTATGCGCGATCCTTATATTCTCGACTTCCTGGGCCTGCGCGATACCTGGCAAGAAGGCGATCTGGAAGCCGCCATCATCCGCGAAATGGAAGCCTTTTTGCTGGAATTGGGAGTGGGTTTCACGTTCGTCGCCCGGCAGAAGCGCATTCAGATCGATGATGAAGATTTCCACCTCGACCTGCTGTTTTACAACCGCAAATTGCGCCGTTTGGTGGCGGTGGAATTGAAGGTTGGCGAGTTCAAGGCGGCGTATAAAGGGCAGATGGAGCTTTATCTGCGCTGGCTCGACAAGCACGAGAGAGAAGCGGAAGAAGCCTCGCCGCTTGGCATCATCCTCTGCACCGGCAAGAAACGGGAGCAGATCGAATTATTGGAGCTGAACAAGTCCGGCATTCACGTCGCCGAATACCTGACGGCGCTACCGCCGCGCGCCATGCTGATGGAGCGTCTGCAACAAGCGGCTCAGCGGGCGGGGCTGGCGGCTGATGACCCTGAAAAGCCCTTGTAAAAAGCCCCTCCCGCACGGCAGAGGCTTTTACGCCGTGATGAAGCTCAGCCGTTATTGCCGCGGTCGCGGATGTCGCGCAGCACGTAATAGATGTTGAACAATACCATCATCAGTTCGCAGTACACGCGCACCAAAATGGGGCCAAGCACGATATATAACAGTCCCACGAATATGCCGACAGCGGAATCGAATCTTAGCGCGGTCCAGAGAGTCCTTAAGCCCACCAGCACACACACCACCACTCCAATCCAATAGACGATCTTGATAATCGTCGGCGTCAGCATTTTGTCGAAAGATAAGATGTCTTGAAAGTTCATTACAGTTTTCCTTATTGGTTTAAGAAGAACCGCTCGCGGCGGTACTCCGAGTGTACCCGCTCAGCGCTTTGACGCGCCAATGAAAACGCTTTGGGCGCTGGCGCGTTACAATGCCGCATCCAGCTCCTTGTTATGAGAGAAACGCCATGCAGCATCCCCCACGCCGTAACCGCGGTTTCACCATGATCGAACTCTTGGTGGTCCTGGCCATCATCGCCATGCTGGCGCTGTTGGTAGCGCCCACGGTGATGAACAACCGGGTGCGCGGCCAGCGCACCACCGCGCAGGCGCAGATGGCCAATCTGGCGACCGCGCTCGACACTTACCGCCTCGATTTGTCCGCCTACCCGCAAAGCCTGGACGGTCTGGTGGAAAACGACACCACGCGCGGCGCCTGGGCCGGCCCGTACATCAAGGAAGTGCCGCTCGACCCCTGGGGCAATGCCTACGTGTACAGCGCCGCGAACAACAGCTTTACCTTGCAGTCTTACGGCGCCGACGGCGCGCCGGGCGGTGAGGGCGATGACGCCGATCTCACCCACTGAGAGCCGCGCCCAGGGCTTCACCCTGCTCGAACTCTTGCTGGTGCTGGCCTTGATCGCGCTGGCCTTGGGGCTCGTCATTCCCACCTTCAGCGGCGACAGAGGCGGCTTTCGCGCTGATCTGCGCCGCGCCGTGGCCACGCTCACCTATGCGCGCCGCGCCGCGATCGTCGAGGCGATGCCCTGGACCGCCGAGTTTCATGCGCTCGACCCTGATGGCCCCCGCCAAGCAACCCTGGCGCAAACGCAGGCGCTTGCCTCGCCCGCAAGTAGTATCTGGGCAAGTGAAACGCTCAGTCTGCAATTTCAAAATGATGCGCAAGCTGAATTGGAAGCGGACGAGATCATCGCCATCACCTTCTTTCCGCAAGGCGGCAGCACCGGCGGCATTCTGACGTTTTCGCGCGCCGCGCAAAGCGCCCGCGTGCGCGTTGATCCCATCACGGGCCGCATCGCCATTGCCTATGGCGGCGAGGATTTCGATGCCGCGTTTTGATTCCCGCCAGAAAGCTCGCGGTTTTACTCTGCTCGAAGTGATGGTGGCATTGACCATCACCGGCCTCGCGCTGGGCGCTTTGCTCAGCGTGGTGGCCGGCAGCAAGCGGCTGGCCTTCAGCGCGCAACAGGCGCTGGCGCATTCGGTCGCGGTGCGCAGCCTCATCAATAGCGCGCAATTGCGGGATGAGCGCGGCGAATTGATTTTGGATCTCGGCAACCGCGACTTGCAACTGGTGGACAATGCCGAACTCGATATTCCAGAACGCCAGACCCAGGCCAGCACGCAAGCGCTGCGCGGCTATCGCGTGGTGGAAGATGGCGAAGTGCTGGTCAGCGGCACGTATTGGGTGGAATTGGATTTGCCGGAATGAATACGCCCAATCATTCACGCGGCTTCACGCTACTCGAACTCTTGCTATCGCTGGCCTTGACCGCGCTGCTCCTGGGCCTCTTGAGCGCCGGCACTTACAGCGTGGTCAATGAATGGCAGCGCGATACCTCCAGCCTCGACCGCAAGCTCGATGAAACCCTGGTACTGCTACAGCTCGAACGCGCCCTGCTGGCGGCGTTTCCGCACAGCTACCTCGATATGGAACGTTTGGCCCGCGTGGTGTATTTCCAGGGCGATGAACATGAACTGCGTTTCGTTTCCGCCGTGTCGCCACGGCGCAGCGCCGGGCTTACCGCCTGGCGCTTGGTATCCGATACACAAGAGGGCCTGGTGCTGGCGCTGACGCCCGCCCTCAGCGACGACCCCAACGCGCGATTTGAAACGCTCGATCTACAAACGCTGCTGCCCGGTTACGCGGCGCAATTCCGCTATCTCTGGCAGCGTTCGCCAGAGGAAAAAGTCTGGCTCGACACCTGGGACGGCGCCGAACGCCGCGCCTTGCCGCGCGCGGTGCAGGTGATGCTCACGCCGCAAGATGCCACTGGTGATGCCGAACGGCTCGATCTGGTAGTGCCGATCAAAAGCTATCAGCATCCGCAAATCGAGCCGGTGCAGGGAGCGTTTTGATGCAACATGGGCGCGGTTCCGTATTGGTCGTGGTGCTGTGGACCCTCACGCTGCTGTCGGTGCTGGTGGCGGTGATCGCCAGCGAAGTGCGCCTCAGCGCGCAAGCGGCGCGGCTGCATCGTGAGGACTTGCAACAATGGGCCGCGCAGAGCGCCGCCATGAATCAAGCCGAAATGGAATTATTGCTGGCGCGAATGCCGTCCGGCGTCGAGTCGCGTGAACTGGAAGAACTCGACCGCCCTGAACTCTACCGCTTCAACGGCGAGCCCTTGACGCTGCATTACCCGCAAGACGCCAACATCGTGGTACGCATTTACGACCATGCGGGCAAAATCAACCTGGGCAATTTGCGCCGCGCGCAATTGCGCGAATTATTGGCGCATAAATTGGGCGAGGACAAGGCCGATCCAGTGCGGCTGAACGCCTTGATGGCGGCCTGGAACGACTGGACCGATCTCAACGACGCCGCCGCGCCCGACGGCGCCGAAGCCGATTATTACCTCACGCTCGATCCACCCTACCGCCCGCGCAACGGCCCGCTGGAAAGCGTGGAAGAAATTCTGCTCATCAAGGGCTTCGCGGAAATTTTCGGCGACGTCGATCTTGATGCCGCCTTCACGCTGTACGATGATGAAAACAACAACATCAATCTCAACCTCGCCACCATCGAAGCGCTGCGGCTCTTGCCCGGCCTTGATGACCAATCGATCCAGCTCATCCTCGACTACCGCCGCGACAACCTGTTCCGCGGCAATGGCGACGTGGCGCAGCTCATTGCGGCGGAAAACATGGCCTTGCTGCGCCCCTGGCTGAGCAACAACCAGCTCAGCGCCTTCTACAGCATCCTGGTCTATCCGCGCCTGGAGCGCGCCGATGCCGAGGGCGTAATGCAAGACGCCGCCACCACCGCGCTGAGCGAAATCGTGCGGATAAACGCGGCGACGGCGCGCCCCACAGTGGTTAAAATAAACCCTTATCAGCGCATCCCCTTACGCGCGCTACCCGATCCAGAAGAGTGAGCCCTTGAATTTCGTTCTGCGTTACTGCCGCCAGATTTTTGGCGGAATCACCACGCCCTTGCTGCTCAGTTACCGCTATCGCGGTCTGTTATGGATGCTGCTGCGGCGCGAAATCGCCACCCGCACCTCCGGCACCGTGCTGGGATTTTTTTGGCCCTTGGTACAACCGGCGCTGCAAGTGGTGGGTTTTTGGTTTTTATTCGACGTGGTGTACGGCATGCGCATTGAGCGCGGCACCGGCTTTCTCGCCTATTTACTCAGCGGCATCTTGCCGTGGCTGTGTTTGAATGAAGTCTTGATCCGCGCCACCAATATGTTCCGCGAATTCGCCAGCGTATTCAGCCGCACGCCGTTTCCCATCGAAATTCTGCCGGTGGAATTGATGTGCATTCCGGGTCTCGTCTACAGCGTCGCCTTCACCGTCAGCGCTGGCCTGATGTTTGGCGCGCTCGCCGCCGTCAAGGCGATAATCGTGATTCCGCTGCTACTTTTGTGGCTCTTGCCCTTGATTTTATTCTGCGCCTTATTGGGCTTATTTTTGCGCGATTTCACGCAAGGCTTGCCCTTCATATTGATGCTATTGATGTACTCTACGCCGATTTTGTATTTCCCCGACATGCTGCCGGCCACCATGCGCGCCTGGATCTGGCTCAACCCCTTCAGCGATCTGATGGCCTTGATTCACGCCTGGCTGCAAGGGGAGGCGCTGCCGTGGAATTCCCTATGGCGGCTGGGCGGGCTATGGCTCTTATTGCTCGGCCCCGCCTGGCTGTGGTTTCGCCGCAGTCTGCCGCATGTGCGGGAGGTATTGTAATGAGCGGTTCGGTAATCACGGCGCGCGGCCTCGGCAAATATTACAAACTCTACGCCCGCGATGTTGACCGCGTGCGCGAAATTCTCAGCGGCAAACCCAGGCATCAGCAATATTACGCCCTGCGCGGCATTGATCTCGACGTGCAAGAAGGCCAGGTGGTCGGCGTAGTGGGCAAAAACGGCGCCGGCAAAAGCACCTTGCTCAAATTGCTCGCCAATACCCTGCAACCTTCCGAAGGCACCGTCAGCATCCAAGGCCGCGTGGCGGCGCTGCTCGAACTGGGCGCCAGTTTCCACCCGGAAATGAGCGGCCACGACAACATCTACCTCAACTGCGCCATTCAAGGGCTGAGCACCGCGCAGATCGACCAGGTCTACGCCGAGATCGTCGCCTTCTCCGGCATCGGCGAATTCATTCACAACCCGGTAAAAACCTATTCCAGCGGCATGTTGGTGCGCCTGGCCTTTTCCATCGCCACCCACATCGACCCCGACATCCTCATCATCGACGAAGCGCTGTCGGTCGGCGACGGCGTATTCGCGCGCCGCTCCTTCGATCGCATCATGGCGTTCAAAAAAGCCGGCAAAACGATTTTTTTCTGCTCGCATTCCCTGTATCAAGTGGAAGCCTTGTGCGATTACGTGATCTGGATCGACGCCGGCCACATCCGCCGCGCCGGCGCGCCAGCGGCGGTGATTACCGAATATGGCGAATTCTTGCAGCAACAAGCGCCGCTAAGCCCCGGCGCCGCGCTGGGTTTGGACAAGGTGGATGACCAGCACGGCGCCAACGCGATGCACGCCGACGATCTGCCGCGCATCAAAACCCTGCGGATTTTGCTGGACGGCGTCGAAGGCAAAGTACAGCGCGTGCAAAGCTGCGCCAATGATCTGGCCATCGAAATCTGCTTTCACCCTGGGCGCAACCTACCGATGCCCTGCGTGGCTTTGATGTTCGTCGGCGGTGATGGCCGTCCGCTGGCCAGCGCCGGCAATTTGAACGATGGTTGCGCGCTGAGCCCTGGCGCCGACGGCCTGGTGCGCGTAACGGCGCATTTCCCCCGCCTGCCCTTGCTCAAGGGCAATTACAATATCGATGTCTACCTTCTATGTGAACGCGGCCTGCATGTCTATGAGGCGATATTGCAAGCCGCCGAACTTAATGTGGAACAGCGCAGCCTGGAACGCGGCATCGTCAATTTGCCGCATCGCTGGGAAGTCCAATGCAACGTGGAGACTCCATGACTGACGAAAACCCGGACAACGCTCACGGTTTTGAAGTGCGCCCCTACCGCCCGCGTGATTACGCGGCGGTGAGCAACTTGTTCAGCGCCATTTTCAAGCAACCGATGAGTACACAATTTCACGCATGGAAATACCGCCCCGGCAACAGCGCCGCCACGGTGGTGTTCAAGGACGGCGAATTGGTGGCGCATTACGGTGGCGTCGGCGCCGCCGTGACGCTGCGCGGCGAGGACAGCCGCGCGGTACAGATCGTGGACGTGATGGTCAGCCCCTCCGTGCGCAGAGCCGGGCGCAAGAACCATCCGTTTTTTCTTGCCGTGAACTGTTTCCGGGATTATTTCGTCGGCGAGGGCCGTTCTTGGCTGTTCGGTTATGGCCTTCCCAACGAGCGCACCATGCGCCATGCCATGCTGCTGGGCATCTACGCTCCCGTGGGGCGCCTGATGGAATTGGTATGGGACAGCGCCGCCCTCGCCCGCGCGCCGCTACCGTGGTGGCGGCTCGATAGCGTAACGCGAGAAAATTTCCCGTTTCTCGCCAAGGAACTTGATGCGCTATGGGCGCGTATGCGGCAAGACCTCGGCCAGGCTTGCGCGGTGATCAAGGACGCCAAGCGGCTGTATTGGCGCTATCTGGAACATCCGGAACGAGAATACCAGATTACCTTGGCGCGCAACCGTTTCACCGGGCGCGCGCTAGGGTTGTTCGTGTACCGCGTGGAGGCGGAACAACTGTTCCTGCTCGACCTGGTGGCGCCCAAGGCCAATCTGGCGCCGCTGCTTGGCCTCGCCGCGCATGAGGCGCAACGGCGCCAACTGCCCACGCTGAAAACTTGGTGTAGCAAAACCTGGATCGATTGGCTGCCCTACGCGCAAGCAACGGTGACTGAACTGCCGATCATCATACCGGCCGATACGCTGTCGCATCCTGGCCCCGAAATGCTGCAAGACCGCTGGTGGCTGTTGCCGGGCGATACGGATTTCCTCTAGGCGCTTCCACGCTCCCCGCCGCCGCCCGCGCGCGAGCACGGAGAAGCCGTCAACAGCTCCCCGCAACTTTTCTGGCGAAATCGCCAATTGCGACTAGACTGCGGCGCGGTTCATTACCGTGGTCTTAGTTTATGTCCCCTTCCGATGCCCCCCTTACCGCGCCGCTGCCGGGGCTTGCGCGCACGCTGGTCGCCGCGCGGCTCTTGACGCCTGAGCTGGCGCGGCGCTCTTGCGAACAGGCGCGGCAGCGCCATCTGCCCTTGCCGCGTTTGCTGGTGGACGAGAAGCTGTTGCCAAGCCTCGCCATCGCCGAGGCGGCGGCGCGGGCTTTTGGTTTGCCACTGGTCGATCTCGACACTTGCGATATGCAGCAGCTCACGCAAACGCTGATCGACGCACGGCTGTTGCGCCAGCACCAGGTTGTGCCCTTGGCGCGGCATGGCGCGCGCCTGTGCCTGGGCGTGGCGGACCCGAGCGCGGAGGACGCCTTCGCGGAAATCCGTTTTTATACCGGCTTGGCGCTGGAACTCGTAGTAGTCGAACAAGACAAGCTACACCGCACCCTTAGCGCCTTGCTCGACGAATTGCCCGATAGCGACATCGTTCTGGACCAATTGGACTCTTTGCACCTTGAAAGCGAACTGGAACCGGGCGCCAACGCACAGAGCGAGGAAAACGCGCTGGACGAAGCGCCGATCGTGCGCTTCGTCAATCAGCTTTTGGGAGACGCCATCGCGCGCAAAGCCTCCGACATTCATCTGGAACCTTACGAAAAACTCTACCGCGTGCGCCTGCGTCTCGATGGCTTGCTCAAGGAAGTAGCGCGCCCGCCGCCGCACAGCGCCGCCCGCATCGCCGCACGTTTGAAAATCATGGCCGGCTGCGACGTGGCCGAGCGCCGCTTGCCGCAAGATGGCCGCATCCGCCTCACGCTGGCGCGCGGCAAGGCGGTGGATTTGCGCTTGAGCACGCTGCCAACCTTGTGGGGCGAAAAACTGGTGCTGCGCATTCTCGACGCCAATAGCGCGCAATTGGGCATCGACGCGCTGGGTTTTACGGAGGGTCAAAAACAGCGCTACCTTGATGCGCTCGGGCGGCGCCAAGGCATGATCCTGGTCACTGGCCCCACCGGCAGCGGCAAGACGGTGACGCTCTATAGTGGACTGAACATTCTTAATACCAGCGAGCGCAACATTTCCACCGCCGAAGATCCGGTGGAAATCAATCTCGAAGGCATCAATCAAGTGGCGGTGAACACCAAGGTGGGCCTGGATTTCGCCAGCGCGTTGCGGGCCTTTTTGCGGCAAAACCCCGACGTGATGATGGTGGGCGAAATCCGCGATCTCGAAACCGCGCAAATCGCCATTCAAGCCGCGCAAACCGGCCACCTGGTGCTGTCAACGCTGCACACCAACAGCGCGCCAGAAACGCTCACGCGCCTGCGCGGCATGGGCATCGCCAATTACAACCTGGCGACTTCGCTCAGCTTGATCGTAGCGCAGCGGCTGGCGCGGCGCTTGTGTCCGCATTGCAAACAGCCGCTGCATTTACCGCCGCACGCCTTGCTGGAGGCGGGCTTTAACGAACAACAAATTCCAGAACTTTCGCTGTTCGAGGCAGCGGGCTGCGCGTGCTGCAACGACGGCTACAAGGGCCGCATCGGCTGTTACGAAGTATTGCCCATCAGCGAGCGCATCGCCCGCGCCATCATGAGCGACGCCGACGCGCTCAGCCTCGCCGCGCTGGCGCGCGAAGAAGGCTACATCGATCTGCGCGCCGCGGTATTGGACAAAGTGGCGCAAGGATTGACCAGTTTGCAAGAAGCTAACCGTTTGCTTTGAGGGAGTTAATTCACATGAACGCGCCGCTTAAACCGTCCACGCTTCAGCACGATTCTTTTCCGCAAACTTCCGTTCAACAAACCACCTTCCACTGGCAAGGCCGCGACGCGCGCGGGGCGCCGCGGCAAGGCGAATTGCAAGCGCCCAGCCGCGCCCTGGCCAAGGCGCGCTTGCAGCGGCAGGGATTGCGTGAACTGCGCCTGCGGCGGCAGACGGCAAGCATCTTCTCACCCACTATCAAGGCGCGCGAGATTACGCTGTTCACGCGCCAATTGGCGACCATGATTAAAGCCAATCTGCCGCTGGTGCAGAGTTTTGAACTGATGATTCACAGCATGGAACACGGCCCCTTGCGCGAACGTTTGACGCAACTGCGCGACGCCGTGGCGGCGGGGGAACCATTTTCAACGGCGCTGCGCCGTTATCCGCGCGAATTCGAAGAACTGTATTGCAACCTGGTGGCCGCCGGTGAAAGCTCCGGCGCCTTCGACGTGTTACTGGAACGCTTGGCCAAACATCTCGAACAAGCGCAGGCGCTCAGAGCACGGGTGAAAAAAGCGCTGCGTTATCCGCTGATCGTGCTGACGGTGGCGCTCGCGGTCACCGCGTTATTGCTGGTAAAAGTCGTGCCGGCCTTCGCCGCCACCTTCGCCGATCTCGGCGCCGAATTGCCGAGCCTCACGCGCGGCGTGCTGTATTTATCCACGCTGGCGCAAGCCTGGTGGCCCTGGTTCTTGGGCGGCGCCCTGGGGGTATTTTTAACTTTACGTTCCGCACGGCAACGATCGCGCCGCTTCAAGGACTGGTGCGAAAGACGCCTCTTGCAAGTGCCGCTGCTGGGCCGCGTGGCCAAATTCGCCGCGCTGGCGCGTTTCTGCCGCACCCTGGCCACCACGTTCGCCGCCGGCCTGCCGCTGGTGGACGCGCTTGCCGCCAGCGCCGGCGCCAGCGGTAACGCCGCCTACCGCGCCGCGATTCTGCAAGCGCGCACGGAGCTCGCCACCGGCATCCGGCTCTCGCGCACGCTGCGGCAAAGCGCGCTGTTCCCACCACTCTTGGTACAGTTGCTGGCGGCGGGCGAAGATTCCGGCACGCTCGATACCTTTCTCAGCCACTGTGCCGATATTTACGAAAGCGAAGCCGATACCTTGAGCGACAAACTCACCACGCTACTCGAACCCTTGCTGATGGCCGCGCTTGGCCTCATCGTGGGCACCTTGCTGCTGGCTTTGTATCTGCCTTTGTTTCAATTGGGCAGCGTGCTTTGAGCGGCGCGGGCGGCTACCATTACTTCGACTTTCGTCATGCCCCGGCTTCCACAAATGAGACGCGAAACTTGCAGGTTGGCGCTGAGCGTAGCGAAGCCCAACTCAGCGCACGAAAATTGCACGAGAATGATACAACACGGCGGGAACCCTGTATGAACCTTGCGCAATTACTGAACGAACAATCCTGGCTACTCACGCTCGGCATCGCGCTTTTGGGCTTGATCGTTGGCAGCTTCCTCAACGTGGTGATCTACCGCCTGCCGCTGATGCTGGAACGCGACTGGCAACGCCAAAGCCGCGAAATTCTGGAACTGCCAATACAGGAAGAAGCGCAGTTCACGCTGGCGCTGCCGCCCTCGCATTGCCCGCACTGCGGCTACCGCCTGCGCTGGCGCGACAATGTGCCGCTTTTAAGCTATCTCTTACTGCGCGGACGCTGCCGCCACTGCCATGCGGTGATTGCGTGGACGTATCCGCTGGTGGAACTCGCTTGCGCCCTGCTCTCGCTGGCGGTGCTCGCGCGCTTCGGCGTGAGCTGGCAAATGCCGTTCGCCCTGTGCTTCACCTGGATGCTGCTGGCGCTGGCGGTAATCGATTTACAGCGGCAATTATTGCCCGACCAATTGACGCTGCCGCTGCTCTGGCTGGGCCTCTTGCTCAGCACGCAAAGCCTGTTCGTGACGCCCGCCAGCGCGATCATTGGCGCGGCGGCGGGCTACTTGCTGTTATGGAACGTATATTGGCTATTCAAACTGCTCAGTGGCCGCGACGGCATGGGCTATGGCGATTTCAAACTATTGGCCGCGCTTGGCGCTTGGCTGGGCTGGCAGAGTTTGCCCTTGGTCGTGCTGTTATCGTCTTGCGTTGGCGCCATCTTTGGGCTGGCGGCGATCCTGCTGCGTGGCCGCGACCGCGCCGCGCCCATTGCCTTTGGGCCTTTTCTCGCCGCCGCGGGGTTCATCGCCTTGTTGTGGGGTCAGCGGCTGTCGAGTTTGTTATTTGGTGGAGTATTTTGAGATGAGAGTATTTTGAAATGAGCGTTCGCGGCCCTTATGTGGTTGGCCTTACCGGCGGCATCGCCAGCGGCAAAAGCGCGGTGGCGGCTGAGTTCGCGGCGCGCGGCGTCAGTGTGATTGATGCCGACCAG
>JAITMI010000114.1 GCA_031277435.1 Pseudomonadales bacterium | reverse complement strand
CCCCCCTTTTTTTTTTTTTAATGGGTTGAAAGGTAATAAAAAATGGATGTTTAGCATTACATTTTTCTCTGATAACAAGACATTTAAAGGTGTTGAAGAAGATGAGTTACGAAGATTATTTGATTCTGGAGATTTTAATGAGAAGGGGAGAATAAGAATGGTCCCTTATGGCTTGAATTTAACGGGTGGCGCTGGCGCATTGCGGCCAGTTTCATATAAAGGGGAAAAGCGACCTATATGATGCGATTAGTTGCCTGAAATTTTTACCGTAATTCGACATTCGCCGCGACAGCAGCAGAGTGGATTTGTGCGGTTGCGTAACCGTCCGCCCTCCTCACCTACCCAAGCCCACTTTCCTCATGCTGCTTTTTCACTGACAGCAACTCATCGCAAGCGTCTGCCCTCGTAGCATTCCCCTGAAACTGAATCACCACTACGTTGTTTTACGCAAGGCGAAAAACCCACCAACTCCCAACAAAGCCCCAATCAGATGCGCTTGCCAGACGACTTCTACATCCGCCGGTAGGCCGCTGAGCGCGGTGTTGAACGGCGGGTGCAGGGCGTCCAGCAGGGTTTTGGCGGCGAAGATCAGGCTAAGGCACAGCAAGGCCGTGCGCCAACGTGGCTGTTCACGCCATAGCGTGAGGCCGGCGATGAGGGCGAAGCTCATCGCCAGGCCGGAAGCGCCGCGGTATTCGTGCAGGCTGGGCGCGGTCAATAGTAGCAGCGCCGATAACAGCGGCGGGGCACAGAGCCAGAGTGCGGCATAGACACTGGCTTTGCAGCGGCGTTCGCAATACCAGCCGCAGAGCAGAATGACGCCGCCATCGGCCAGGGCATGGGTGAGGGAGAAATGCACGAAATGACCGGTCCATAATCGCCACCACTGCCCGGCGAAAACGCCTTGCGGCGTCAGCGTCAGGTGTTCGAGCGCCGCCTCTGGCAGTAGTAGGAAAACGCCGCTCAGTAGTAGCGGCGCTAAGGTCAGCCAGGGCGCTCTAGGCGAATTTGCGCCGCGCATGAACCAGCGCCGCGAAGGCTAAGAGCAGTAGCGCGAACAGCCCAAGATCGGCGCCGCCGCGATAGCCTGGGCGATTTTCCACCACGATGCCGCTATCCGCTTGCTTGGTACGCTCTTCGAAAGTGCTCAAGGAGGCTTGCAGGTTGGGAATCAATTGCGCCACGGCGTCGCGGTAGCCGTTGAGCTGCGCTTCGCGCGATTCGTCGCTGAATCTGACCGCGCTGGCAATACCTTTGACCTGGCTGGAGCCGGGCGCGCGGAACAGCAGCTTGCGGCTGGCGACATCGAACACCGCCGCATCGACCAGCGTCTGCACGTCATAGCGATCTCCTGGGATGACGTAGGCGCCGACGATGGTCCAATAAAGAACCGATAGTTCATTTACATCGTCAAACTGCACCTGGTCGTAAGACAATAACGCCATGACTTCCACGTTGAACAGGCGCGCGACTTGATCGAGATTGTCGAAGCCGCCGCCTTCGCGCAGATAATCCGAGGGAATGACTTCGATAGTGCCGATGTAGGGATATTGCGTGAACTCTGCTCTGACCTGGTCGAGCAAGCGCGTTTGCTCCTCCGCGCTGATGCCCGCTTCAGTCCATTGACCGCCCGGTACAAAAGCGATGCCAACACGCACCGGTGGCCGCAAGGTGGTGACGGTCTCTTGCATGTTGGGCGCTTCTTGCGCGTTGGGATAGAGAAAATCGACCACGCTGGCGTTGCGATGGCTTTGCTGCTGCTGTGCGGCAAACCAGGCCGCGCAACCCGTAAGCATCAAGGCGCAAGAGCAGAGCAGGGCGCGTAACAGCAGGGTGTTGAGCGGGCCAAAGCGGTGGGTCATGGATTTTCTCCAGGGGGATTTGGCGGCCAATCTACTCTTACTTTTCATCCCGGCAAGCTAAATCAATCAACTAGCCCCGCCCGCCAGCTTCAACAAGGTCTTGAAGCACTTGGGATTGCCGTAGATCAAGGTATCACCGTACAGGCAGTCGGGGTTGCCGCTGAGATCGCTTACCAGGCCGCCGGCTTCCTGGATCAACAAGATACCAGCGGCGCTGTCCCAGGGTTTGACGCCACAGGTCCAGCCGGCGTCGAGGCGGCCGGCGGCCACGTAGGCCATGTCCAGCGCGGTGGAGCCGCTGATGCGCAGTCTGCCGGCGGTGCCCAAGAGGCGCTGTTGCAAGGCGAGCATTTGTTCCTGCTGGGGTAAGGGGCCAGCGCAACTGAGGCTGATGGTGCCGCCATCCAGCTTGGCGCGCGTGCCGACGCGGATGCGGTTACCGTTGAGCTGCGCGCCGCCGCCTTTGCTGGCGATGAATTCGTCGCCTTTGATGGGGTCGATAATCAGCGCATGTTGCAATTTGCCGCGCTGCACGCAGGCCATCGAGATGCAAAAATGCGGCAGCCCGAGCACGAAATTATGCGTGCCGTCGATGGGGTCGATGATCCACAGCGTGTCCTTGTCGCTGCCCGGCGTATTGCCGCTTTCTTCGGCCAGAAAACTATGCTCGGGATAGGCTTTGCGCAGGTGATGAATGAGCGTTTCTTCCACCGTCCTGTCCACGTCGGTAACGATGTCATTGACGCCTTTTTCAAACACCTTCACGCGATCGAGGCGGTTATGCGCCTGGACCAGCAGGGTAGAGGCTTCGCGGGCGGCCCGCAGGGCGATGTTGATGATCGGATGCACGAGGAAATCCTCCGCCGGCGTGGAAGTGAGAGAGAAAAAGAACGGGAAAAGCTCGCCTTCGCGAGGGCGCGCATCATAACAAAAGCGCCGCTCAAGCGGAAAAGAACCTCGCCGCGCGCGCCCGATTTCTTTACCATTGCGCCCCCGCGCCAAATACCGCGATTTGAATTTCTTGTGACTAGCGTCGCCAACGCCAATCCCAACTTTGACCGCCTGCGCATCGTGCTGGTGGAAACCTCGCATCCGGGCAATATCGGCGCGGCGGCGCGCGCCATGAAAAACATGGGGCTGTCGCGGCTGGTGCTGGTCAAGCCCGAACCCAAAGCCTGGCCCTCGCGCGATGCCGTGAGCATGGCCGCCTCGGCGCTCGACGTGCTTGATGGCGTGCTGGTAACGCAAAGCCTGAGCGAAGCGATCGCCGACTGCCACCTGGTGATCGGCGCCAGCGCGCGTTTGCGCCACATGCCGGTGCAACTGCTCGATCCGCCCGAGGCCGCCGCGCGCATCGAAAGTGTGCGGGCTGAACAGGAAGTGGCGCTGGTATTCGGGCGCGAGATCAGCGGGCTGTCGAACGAGGAGCTGCATCTGTGCCACTACCATGTGCACATCCCGGTAAATCCTGACTATTCCTCGCTGAATCTGGCGGCGGCGGTGATGGTGCTCTGCTATGAAGTGCGCAAGGCCGCCCTGGCCGCAAACCCCGCGCCCGCCATCAGCGCGCCGGAGTGGGATCAGGCGCCCGCCACCGCCGAAGAACTCGACCGCTACTTGGCGCACCTCGAAAAGGTACTGATCCAGCTCGACTTCCTCGACCCCGCCAACCCGCGCCAGCTATTGCGGCGGCTGCGGCGGCTGTATCAGCGCATCCAGCCGGATCGTATGGAAATCAATATCTTGCGAGGGATTCTTACGGCGACTGAGACGGCGTTGGGTAAACGAGAGAAGGATAACTCCTGAGTTGTCTGGGTTCGTGCTGGCGGTAGGCGTGGCGAGACCCTTGTAGGCCAGGGATGGCCGGAAGGAGCCTACAGGGATGTACTTGCGGCGTGTCTCGCAAGGGCCACCGCCAGCGCGAACCCCTTCACATAATACTTGATTAAAAAGCTAGGTTAATGGCATCATGCGCGCCGTTTTCACACAGGGTTTCGATCAGGAAGCGCCGCCATGCGTCTGACCACCAAAGGCCGCTACGCCGTCACCGCGATGCTGGATCTGAGCATTCATTCCAGCGACGGGCCGGTGAACCTCAGCGACATTTCGCGGCGCCAGGATATTTCGCTGTCCTACCTGGAACAGTTATTCGCCAAGCTGCGCCGCCGCAAGCTGGTGAGCAGCGTGCGCGGCCCCGGCGGCGGCTACCGGCTCGGGCGTGACAACGACAGCATCCATGTGGCGGAAATTATCGACGCGGTAAGCGAATCGCTCGATACCACCAAATGCCGCGGCAAAGGCGATTGCCAGCAAGGCGAAACCTGCCTCACGCATCACCTGTGGCAGGACTTGAGCGACCAGATTCACGGCTTCCTGAGCCAGATCACGCTGGCGGATCTGATCGCCAAGCGCGAAGTCGCCCACATCGCCCGCACCCAGCACGAACGCAGCAGGCGCTTGAAGCACGCCGATACCATCGTCACCAGCGCTGACGCACGGCAGTAAATGAACAGTAGTAGATAAAACAGCAGTAGATGAACGCAGTGGGG
>JAITMI010000201.1 GCA_031277435.1 Pseudomonadales bacterium | reverse complement strand
TCGCGGCGGCGGTGATGGAGGGCGCCGGCGAACCGGTGCTGGCGCTCGGCCCAGGGCAGGATCCGCACGAAATCGCGCTGCGCCCTTCGGAGCGGCGCAGGCTGGCCGAGGCCGATCTGGTGCTGTGGATCGGCCCGGCGCTGGAACTGCCGCTGGCGGATATTCTGGCGGATGACGACCCGCGGCTGCTTACCGTGCAAGCGATCGGCGGGCTGGAACTCTTGCCAGCGGGCAACACGGTCGATCCGCATCTATGGCTGCATCTGGGCAATGCGCAAAAAATCGCCCAGGCGCTCGCCGCGCGGCTGTCCACGCTCGACCCCGCCAACGCCGCGCGCTATGCGGACAATCAAGCGCGCTTCAGCCAGAGTCTCGCCGCGCTACGCGCCGCCACGCAAGACAAACTGGCCGCCACGCCGCTGCGCGCCTGGGTGGTATATCACCACGCCTTCCGCTACGTGGAACAAGAGCTCGGCTTGCCGCCGCCCTTCGCCCTTACCGACAGCAGCGGCAACATGGCCGGTCTGCGCAGTTTGATCGCGCTGCGCGAGGAGCTGCGCCGCGCTGATCTTAATTGCCTGCTGGCCGAGCCCGGCGTTGATGCCGCCAAGGTGCGCAATCTCTTGGATTTACCGGCGCTGCGCCTGCAAGAGGTGGACATTTTGGGCAACACGGAAACGCCCGGCATGGAGGCTTATGCGCGGCTGTACCTGGCCTTGATCGACAGCATCCTCGCCTGCGGCGTGAGCGGATAGGAGCGCCGCATGACGGTTGACACCCCCCCTTTCACACAACCTCTAGTGCTGGTGGACGGCTCGTCCTACCTGTTCCGCGCCTTCCACGCGCTGCCGCCCCTCAAAACCCGCAGCGGCCAGGACACCGGCGCCATCAAGGGCGTGATCAACATGATCCGCGCCCTGCTCAAGCAATACCCGCACAGCACCGTGGTGACGGTGTTCGACGCCAAAGGCCCAACCTTCCGCAACGAACTGTACTCGGAATACAAAGCCAACCGCCCGCCAATGCCGTTTGAGCTAAGCTCGCAGATCGCGCCGATCCACGCCATCATCGAAGCGCTGGGGCTGCCGCTCATCAGCATCGCCGGCGTAGAAGCCGACGACGTGATCGGCACGCTGGCGCACGAGGCGCAAGCGCAAGGCATCAATACGCTGATCTCGACCGGCGACAAGGATTTGGCGCAATTGGTCAATAACCACGTCACCCTGCTCAACACCATGACCGATGAACGCCTCGATGTCGCGGGCGTAGAGGCCAAGTTCAAGGTGCCGCCCGAGCGCATCATCGATTATCTTGGTCTGGTCGGCGACAAGTCGGACAACATCCCCGGCGTGCCGGGCGTTGGCCCCAAGACCGCGGAAAAATGGCTGCAAGAATACGGCTCGGTCCAAAACCTCATCGCCCAGGCCAGCGCGGTGCCGGGCAAGGTGGGCGACAACCTGCGCGCCAATCTGCCGCAACTCGAATTATCGCTGCAATTGGCCACCATCAAATGCGACGTGGCGCTGCCTTTTGGTCCGCGCGATCTAAAACACAGGGCGCCGGATCAGCCAGCCTTATTGCGCCTGTATCAAGAACTGGAATTCCGTAGCTGGGCGCGCGAGCTGGAAGAACAAGGCATTGCCGCCGCCGCGCCGCACAACAAAGCGCCTGACGCCGCCAGTGCGCCAGCGCCCGCCGCGAGAGATGAATTGGCGACGATCGCCGCTCTGTCCGATGCCACGGCGATTGAACTCATCACTGATGCCCAGGCGCTCTCAGCGCTCGAGCGCGCCTTGCGCGAACGCTCGCATGTGGCGCTGGCGCTGGAAACTGACGGCGCGCACTTCATGCAGGCGCGGCTTATCGGCCTTGCCTTGAGTCTCAACCCCGGCAGCGCCGTTTATATTCCGTTCGGTCACGATCTCTTGGGCGGCGTGCAACAATTGGCGGCGGAAGAGGTGCTGCAAACCCTCAAACCGCATCTTGAAAATCGCGCGCTGTTCAAAATTGGCCACGATCTGAAAAGCATTTCGCACGCGCTCTGCCGCTACGGCATCGCGCTGCGTGGCCGCCGTTACGATCCGATGCTGCAATCCTACGTGCTGGATTCAGTGGCGCACCGGCACAGCTTGGAAAAACTCAGCGAACGCGAACTCGGTTTTCACTTGCCGCCGCGCGAGGAACTTTTGGGCAAGGGCCGCAACAAACTCAGCTTCGCGCAGCTCGATGTAGCGGACGCCGCCGCCTGGTGCGGCAAGTGCGCCGATTACAGCCACCGGCTGGCGTTTTTATTGGAACGTAAATTACAAGACACCGGCGCGCTGGCGGAAGTCTACCGCTATTTTGAAATCCCTCTGGTGCCAGTATTGACGCGCATGGAAGAAGCCGGCATCCGCGTCAATGTTGAACTCTTGGCGCGCCAGAGCGAGGAATTGGCCACGCGGCTGCTCGAATTGGAAGAGCGCGCTTACGCCTTGGCGGGCGAAGAATTCAACCTCGGTTCGCCGCTGCAATTGCAAAAGATTTTTTTTGAAAAACTGCAATATCCGGTAATCGCCAAAACCGACAAGGGCCAGCCCTCCACCGCCGAGCCGGTGTTGCAAGAATTGTCACAGCACTATGAATTGCCAAGGGTGATTCTGGAACAGCGCGGGCTCAGCAAGCTCAAGTCCACCTACACCGACAAATTGCCGCTCGATATGCAAGCGGCGACGGGCCGCATTCACAGCACCTTTCAACAGGCGGTGGCGGCCACCGGGCGGCTGTCGTCCACCGAACCCAACTTGCAGAACATCCCGATCCGCACCGAGGAAGGCCGACGCATCCGCAAAGCCTTCATTCCCGCGCCGGGCAAAGTGCTCTTGGCCGCCGACTATTCACAGGTGGAATTGCGCATCATGGCGCATCTGTCGGGCGACGCCGGCTTGATCCGCGCCTTCGCCGAGGGGCTCGACGTGCACCGCGCCACGGCGGCGGAGATTTTCAACCTGCCCCTGGCGAGCGTCAGCGGCGAGCAGCGCCGTAGCGCCAAGGCCATCAACTTTGGCCTGATTTATGGCATGTCGGCTTTTGGCCTCGCCAATCAACTGGGCATTGGCCGCGCCGAGGCGCAAGACTACGTGGATCGCTATTTTCAGCGCTACCCCGGCGTGCGCGAGTACATGGACAACACCCGCGCGCTGGCCGCCGAGCAAGGCTACGTGGAAACCCTGTTTGGCCGCCGCCTCTACCTGCCCGACATCAAGGCGCGCAACCAGGCGCTGCGCAAGGCGGCGGAACGCACCGCCATCAACGCGCCGATGCAAGGCAGCGCCGCCGACATCATCAAACAGGCCATGATCGACATCGACCAATGGCTCAAGGTGGCCCGGCTCGACGCCACCTTGATCTTGCAGGTACACGACGAACTGGTGTTCGAGCTCAGCGAAGCCGACCTCGAACTGCTCAAGGACGGCGTGCGCCTGCGCATGGTATCCGCCGCCTCGCTGCGGGTGCCGCTGGTGGTGGATCTGGGCTCTGGCGCGTCCTGGGACGAAGCGCATTAAACGGTGCGCGCAGGCCCAAACGTGGCAAAAATCCTTGCTGAAACTCAAGCAAGGCGCTGTGTCAGTGCGTGGACAATGGAAAAATAATGAATCCCGCAAAAAACCACGCAAGCAGTAGAACTTCATGCCGCCAGCGCGGTCTATGGTTCCAGCAGCTTGGTTTTCTCCCCGATTTTCCCAGGCTGCTGTTTGAGAGATATCTCCTGGGCCCCAGGAGTAGCGAGCCCTGACTGTCTTCTCCTACAGTCAGGGCCCGCAATTTTTTTAAGCTCCCTCGTTAGACTTCCTGCGCGCCATCCTCCGCCAACAACCACCCATCCAGCCGCGCCCGCAGTTCATCCGCGCCCTGGCCGTTCAGGGCCGAGAACAACTGCACGCTGCACAGCGGTGATTGCAACGCCTTGCTCACCTGTAACAAGGCGGTTTTGGCGGCGCCGAAGCGCAGTTTGTCGGCTTTGGTGAGCAAGACGTGCAGCGGCATCGCGGCGTTATGGCACCAGTTTACGATCACTTCATCGAGTTCCTTGAGCGGATGGCGGATGTCCATCAACAGCACCACTCCGTGCAGGGGCCGCCGTTCCCGTAGATAGCGTTCCAGCTCGCGCTGCCATTTGCGTTTCATCTCGGGCGGCACCTTGGCGTAGCCGAAGCCGGGCAAATCCACCAGGTAGCGGCCTTCGCCGAGCGCGAAATAATTGAGTAACTGCGTGCGGCCAGGGGTTTTACTGGTGCGCGCCAGCTTGTTTTGGCCGGTCAGCACGTTGATGGCGCTGGACTTGCCGGCGTTGGAGCGGCCCACGAAGGCCACTTCCGCCACGCTGTCGGCGGGGCATAGCGCCAGATCCGGCGCGCTGATGTGGTAGCTGGCTCGCTGGTAGTCGAGGCCGCAAGGGGGCGTGAGATCTGACATTGCGGACAATCCTGGCGCATTGATTGGTTTGGGCGAGGCTTCGGGTATAATTCGCCCGCCCAAAAACCGGAGGATTCTAGCACAGGCGCCAGAGCCGCCCGGTTTCAGCACACAGCAAGCTCAAGTACAGCATCCACGCGCAAAAGGTACCGTTATCGTGATTAGCCATGCACTCGTGAAAAGCGCCGTCGCCGCGCTGCTCGCCACCGCCGTCGCTTCCCCCGTCCTGGCCCAGGAAGGTAATGCCGAGGCCGGCAAGGGCAAAATCACCCTCTGCCTCGCCTGTCATGGCGAAGACGGTAACGCCAGCTTGCTGCCCAACGTGCCCAAGCTCGGCGGGCAGGGCGAAAATTACCTGTTGAAACAAATGCGGAACATCAAGGACGGCACCCGCGCGGTCCCCTTGATGACGGGCATGTTGAACAACCTGAATGACCAAGACATGGCCGACGTCGCCGCCTGGTTCGCCAGTCAGAGCGCACCGCTGGGCGCCGTGGAGCCGGAAAAACGCGCTCTGGGCGAAGTTCTGTTCCGCGCCGGCAATGCCGAAATCGGCGTCGCCGCCTGCTCCGCCTGCCACGCCGTCAACGGCAAGGGCCTCGACAGCGCCGGCTACCCCGCCCTCAGCGGCCAGGATCCGAGCTATACCGAACTGCAACTGAAAGCCTTCCGCACCGGCGAACGCAACAACGACGCCGCCGAAGTCATGCGCGACATCACCGCCCGCCTCAACGACGCCGAGATCGCCGCCCTGGCCTCTTACGTATTCGGTATCCGCTGACAAGGGTTCAGGGGCGGTTCATCCATTGACTATATAAAGGGCGCCACGCGCGCCCTTTTGCTTGGTTCTTGTGGCATACTCCGCCGTCGCAATAACATTGTAAGAAGGTCGCCGCAACAAGGTCTTTACCTGCGCAAACCGTCACAACCCAGAGGAATAACCATGAAATCGCTGCTCAAACCCTTCCTTGCCTTGGCGCTACTGTGCATCAGCGCCACGAGCGCATTCGCTCAGCCTGCCGCTTACGTGGAAGGCACTCACTATCAGCTCATCGAACCCGCCGTGCGCACCGAAGATCCGAGCAAGATCGAGGTCACCGAAGTGTTCTGGTACGGCTGCCCGCACTGCTACGCCTTCGAGCCGCTGCTCGAGTCCTGGGTGGAAAAACTGCCCGAGGACGTCGCCTTCGTGCGCAGCCCCGGCATGTGGAACGCGCTGATGGAAACCCACGCCAAGATTTATTACACCGCCGTTGATCTGGGCGTGTTCGATAAAATCCACTCCGTGGCCTTCAATGAAATCCATCAGAAAGGCAACTACCTGCAAACCGAGGACGACATCCGCACCATGTTCGTCGCCCAAGGCGTTGACCCCGCCGCGTTCGACAAATCCTGGTCCTCGTTCGGCGTCACTTCCGCCGCCAAGAAAGCCGGCACCCGCATGCGCGAATACAAAGTCAACGGCGTGCCCAACCTGATCGTCAACGGCAAATACCTCATTTCCGCCGGCGACGCCGTGGTCACCCAGGCCGACATGCTCAAGGTCGCCGACTTCCTGATCGAGCAGGAACGTAGAAATAACTAAACCTTTTCTACAATCCCGCGTTAAGAAAACGCTCATGCCGACGGTATGGGCGTTTTTTTATGCGTTTACTGGACATACCGCGGTCTGTAGGGGCAGGCCTTGTGCCTGCCCAAGGATACGCAAGGCGGGCACAAGGCCCGCCCCTACCCTCCGCAAGAGGTTTCGTGAAGCGGGCTTATAATCCA
>JAITMI010000027.1 GCA_031277435.1 Pseudomonadales bacterium | reverse complement strand
CCAGCTTGGCGCGCAACAAGTCTTCGTCTTCAACGATCAAGAGCCGCATGGCGCGTCAATCCGCCCGGCGGACGCGGCCAGTATTGGCGTCAACCAATACGTTGAACACATTGCCGCCTTGATCCATGCGCAAAATCCATTGCCCGTTTTCAAGACGGATGTTCAACACGCGGCTATTGGGGAAAGCCTCGCGCGCGCGGTCGGAAGCCTCGCGGCGCGAAACTCGCGCCTGCGCTTCGGCTTCGGCCTCGTCGGCGCTGGGCGCATTCGCGGCCACGCCCGGCATCAGAGCTTGCGGCCGCGGAAATTCGGCGGCCTGACCCTCTGACGCGGGCGCGAGCGTCAGGCACGCCAAAAGCGCGCACAGAGTGGAAAAACCTGCCGAAATTTTCATGGGGCTCGAAACCATTACCAGGGAATACTCAACGCGCGGCAAACGTATTCAAAATACCGGTTCAACATCGACGCGAACCCGCACCGTCGCGCCCGGATCGTAGGGCATGCGCACCGTGCGCGGTGTGCCATTGTAGCTATAGCGTACATCGTAACCAACCAATTTCTCCTCTTGCACCGTGGTGTAAACGGTGCGGCAGCGCTCGACGGTTTCGTAATAGGTGCCGCCGCCGCGGCTGTTGTTGCGGCCAATGTCGTTGCCGATGGAACCGCCGAGAATAGCGCCTACCGCGGCGCCTACGCGCTTGTTGCTTTTATTGTGGCCCACGGCATTGCCGATGGCGCCGCCGATCAAGGCGCCCACGATGCTGGGCGTGGCGGACTGGCTCGGCGCGGGCGCCTGGTACTGTACTTGCTCTTGCCAGCACTCTTGGCGCGGCTGCTGCGATTGCTGTATTTCATAGATTGGCGTGGACGACAGCACCGGCGCTTGTTCGTAGGAATCGTAATAATAAGGATCGGCGGCGTTCGCGCAGGCGCTGAGCGCGGCAACGGCAAATACGGGCAGTAACTTGTTCATGGCTTTTTCTCCGAATTGGCCAACTCGATGGCACGGGCGCAGACTAAAGGCCAATCACTGAATAAACCCTGAACACCCGCTTGCAGTTCAGCGCGAAGCGCACCACACTCCACCCGTTCCTCCCCACAAGAATGACAATTCAGGAGATGTCACCATGCGCTTTGCCAACAAGCTCTCTAGCAAACTCTCTAACAAACTTCCCAATAAATTCGTCACCACGTTTTCCGCCCTGCTATTGGGCCTGGTGTGCGGCGGGCCCGCGTTCGCGCAGATTCCGCTCACGCTCGACACCGCCAAGGGCCAGTTGCAAGGCGTCGCCGTCGCCGATGATTTGCGCGTCTATCGCGGCATTCCCTACGCCGCGCCGCCGGTAGGCGAAAACCGCTGGCGCGCACCGCAGCCGCTCGAGGGCTGGGATGGCGTGCGCGATGCCAGCGCCTTCGCCTCGCGCTGTATGCAGCGTGGCGACGCGGCGGACATGAGTGAGGATTGCCTGTATCTGAACGTCTGGAGCGCCGCGCCGAATCAGGACGCGCTGCAACCGGTAATCCTGTGGCTGCACGGCGGCGGCTTCAGCTCCGGCGCCGGTTCCAACCCCGGCTATGACGGCGCCGCGCTGGCGCGTCAAGGCGCGGTGGTGGTGACGATCAACTACCGGCTCGGGCCTTTCGGTTTCTTCGCCCATCCCGCGCTGACGGCGGAAGCTGGCGCGCAAAGCTCCGGCAATTACGCGCTGCTCGACATGATCGCGGCCTTGGAATGGGTGTATGACAATATCGCGGCCTTTGGCGGCGACCCGATCAACGTCAGCATCGTCGGCGAATCCGCTGGCGCGCAGGCGGTGGCGGCGCTGTTGGCCTCACCGCGCGCGGCGGGCCTGTTCCACCGCGCCGTGGCGCAAAGCGGCGGCTGGATGGGCCTGGGCATCAACCGCCTGCCAACCTTGAGCGAACGCGAAGCGCGCGGCAGCGCCGATGCCGAAGCGGCGGGCGCCACCACTCTGGAACAATTGCGCGCCCTGCCCGCGCAAAGCGTGCTTGAGAACTTCGGTGGCGGCGGCATCATCACCGACGGCTACGTGCTGGCCAGAGATCCTTCGCTGATCTACGCCGCCGGCCAGCAGCAGCCGGTGGACATTCTGGCCGGCTCCAACGCCAACGAAGCCACCTTCTTCGGCGGCAGCCCCAGCACCGTGCAAGCGCTGCGCGATTACGCCGCCAATCAATACGGCGCGCTGGCGGAGGAGTTTTTGACTCTTTATCCAGCAAATTCCGACGCCGACGCGCAAGCCGCCTACCAGCGCGCCTTCACCGACGCCTTGGCCTGGCAGATGCGCCAGCTCGCGCTCTACCAAGGCCAGCGCGGCCTGGGCGCTTACGCGTATTACTTCACCCGCGTACCGCCCGGTCAAGAAGCGCGCGGCGCCAGCCACACGGCGGAACTGCCCTACATGTTCAACCAAAGCGCGCAGCACCCCGAATGGCTCGACGGCGACCGCGCGCTCGCCAATACCATGTCGAATTATTGGGTCCGTTTCGCCGCCAGCACCAACCCCAATAGCCGCGGCTTACCCACCTGGCCCGCTTATCGCACCAGCACCGCCCAGGCGCAGACGCTCGATTTCAACATTGAGCCGCAAGCGGAATCGATTCCTTCGGCTCAGGTTTTGGAATTTTTTGACAAGGCTTATGCGCAATTGTTAAGCGAATTGGAGGCGGCGCAATAAGGGCGCGCCGTGGGGCCCCCCCCCCACCCACACCCCCCAC
>JAITMI010000004.1 GCA_031277435.1 Pseudomonadales bacterium | reverse complement strand
GGCGAATTCCGGGTTGCGGTTGTTGAAGATGTGCTGGTAGGACTGCGCTACGTGCATGTGGATGTGGCGGTTGGCCAGCGCGCCGGCGATGATGCCGTCGAAATCTTCCGGGTAGCGCTGCGCCGACATCACGCCTTGGCGGCCACCGGTGGAGCAGCCTTTGAAATAGGAATATTCCGGCGCTTGCGCGTAAGCCTCGGTGATGACGGCCTTGGATTTTTCCGCCATTTCGTGGATCGCGCGGTAGGCGAAATCGACCAGTTTTTCGTCGTTGTTGAGCGCGAACATGCCGTTGGGGCCATCGGCGGCGCTGTGGCCGGTGTCGGTGCCGGCGGTGGCGTAACCGCGGCGCAGCGCCATGCGCATGTCGTTGTAGCCTTGGATCGAGCCGGCCCAGCCGCCGTTGCCGACCGCGAGGAAACGGCCATTCCAGCCTTCCGCGGGCAGCCAGAGTTCGACGTTGATGTTGGACTGTGGCGTTGGCGTCAGCACCATGCGCACGCGGCAGTGCGCGGGAATCGGCGCGCGGTCGTTATTGGCGTTGGCGCCAGCGCTGGCGGGCGCCTGGAACGGGCCTTCGGGCACGAATTGGGCGCTGGTGACGCGGGCGTTGTCGAGCGTGAAATCCGTCAGCGCCGTGCAGTTGGCGTTGGATACCGCGGAAGATAGCGCGGCGGCGGCAAAGAGAGTGAGCATGTGGTGACTCCTGTAGCGTGTTTTTTCTCGGGTTGGCGTTCCGTTCCCTCCTCCGCGTGCGGGGGAGGGCTAGGGAGGGGGCTTCAGGCTAGCATTCCCCCCATCCCAACCTTCCCCCGCAAGCGGGGGAAGGAGTAAAAGATTCTTCTAACGAGCCCTTAAACAACAACGCCCCAAGAAGGGGCGTTGCGCGGGGGCCTTTACTGCCGGCCCCCTTCCTTCTTTTCTGCCGAGGGATCAATACTCCAGCGGGTTGGGACGGATCTGGATTTTCACCGCCTTGCCCACGAAGCCTTTGCCGCCTTCGCTATGCCATACCAAGTGCGTGCCGTAGTTGGAGTACAGCGCGCGGCCTTTCCAGCCAGCGTCCGGATCGTCGATGCGGCCGTCCAGACCGCGCTGGTAGAAGCCCAGCGGGTAAGGTACGCGCATGTAGGTCCATTCGCCGGTTTCCGGATTCAGCGCGATCAGCGAGTCGGAGTTGGAGCCGGTCAGGATCGGCGTGTTTGCGCCCAGGCCGATGATGTTGTGCTGATCCACCCAGCCGAAGTAGTGGAAATCCGTCGGGTAGATGGAGTTCTTGAACTTCGGACCAGGGGTCTGGTACACGGTCCAGGCATCGGGGCAAACGGCGCTGACGTCGGTGCCGGGGCCATTCAGCCTTTCACACTTGGAGCGGTCGAGCGTGGCCCACTGCGAGGTGGCGGCCATTGCGGCCCAGGGGGTGCCGTCGATGGCCAGGTCCATGCCGCGCGGGTTGAGCGTGCCTTCGGGTACCTGGAACACTTCGGTGATGCAGGTTTCCGGCGGGTTGTCGCCACGGTCGAGACGGATGATGGCGCCGCGCTCACGGCCATTGCGGCCTTCATACGCGCCCCAGACTACGTTGGGGTTGGTGGGGTCGGGAATGATGTTGTAGAGGTTGTAGCTGACTTCCGTATCCAGGTTCGGATCGGGGTCCTGCGCGTTATCGGGGTTCCAGGGCTTGGTGATCTTGCCGTCGCCGTTGGTATCGACGATCTGCGGGCACCAGCCTTGCGCCAGTTGCTCGTCATGCGTTTCGTCCCACACTTTGGTGTCGATCCAGCCGAAGATCGGCCCCAGCAACTCGTTGAAGTACACGGTGTTGTTGGCGTCGGTGGCGAAGTTGAGATGGTGCGTGGCGTAGCAGGTGTCGATCAGCTCAAACTGCTGCGTCGCGGGATCGAACACCGAGGCCTGACGGTTGCTGCGGCGCAGCGGGTAGTACTGCACGAACTTGTTGGTGGAGTTCGGGTCGCTGCACCAGGCGGGCTGGTCGTTGCGGATCTTGGAGGTGTTCCACACGCGGCCATCGGGGCCCATCATCGGGTTGTGCGGGTCGGAGGGATTTTCCAGGCCCCACAGGTGTTCCATGCCCCAGAAGTTGGAGGGGTTGCCCGGCGGCGGGAAGCGCGAGGTGACTTCACGCGGATCCTGGCGGGTAGGAATTTCGAACTTGTAGTTGTCGTTGGTGATCGGGTCCACCACTTCGATCGTGCCGTGCCCCGAGGAGGCGGCGTAGATCGGGCCGTTGGCGTTGACGGTGGGGTGGTTCTTGTCGGTCGAGGTGATGTCGTGCATGAAGTCCTGCGGGCCGCCGATGTCCCACAAAGTCACCACCACGCCACGCTCAGTGCCTTGCGGACGCGGCGGCATCACCGGCACTTCGCCAGCCTCGACCGCACGGGTCCAGTTGGCCATGGTGCGCGCCATGCCGTCCATGCCAAAGCCCAGGAAGGCGCCCTGCATACTGCCGCCGCGCACGCCGAGCGAGGTGCGGTAGATCCAGGCTTCTTCATGGGTATCGAAATTCAGCGCGCTCATGTGGCCGAGCGTGCGGGTCAACTGGTTGCCGAGCTGGTGGCAGAAGTTGCAGTCCTTCTTGAAGGAGTGCATCCAATCGGCCTGAATCTGCATGTTGGGCAGGTAGCCGTTGCCGCCAGCGGCGAAGGGGCCGGTGCCGGGGAACTGATCCACGGCGGGCGGTTCCAGCAGCGAGAGCCAGTAGTCGCCCGGATAGACCTTGGCGGCATCCTGCGGCGTGGGCGCGACTTCGGCGACCAGATCCAGATCGGTATCGCCGGGGCGGCCTTCGATCTTGGCGGAATCCAAGAGGCCATAGCCGCGCACCCACACGTTATAGGTAGCGGTAGGCAATTGCGGCAGCGCGTAACGGCCATCATCGTCGGTGACTACGATCTTGATGAACGGCGTATTGGTTTCGTGAGTTTCCGCGATGACCCACACGCCAGCCTCCGGACCATTGCTGCTGGTGACGCGGCCAGTGATGAAACCCTCTGGTAACTCACGCACGGCAGGAGACGGCACCTGCGCCAGCGCCACCGCGCTGGCCAATAACGAAACCGTCGCCGAAAGGGGATATAACAGCTTTTTCATAGTGTCTCCTGAGATGCCCTGACTGATTGTGATTCTGGATTTGACAGTCTTGATGTTGTTGTTTGGAGCCCTACGGCTCCCGTTGGGAGGGCTGAGTATACCCACAAGTCTTAAGACTCAACACCCTGCCCAGCGCTGGATACCGTAATTTTTTTTGCCACCATCAAGTCCGCTCCGGTCAGGCTTTCGCCTGTTTATGGGCTAGAATGACTGCCCCGCGTTTTTTGGTATTTTGAGGCGCGTATGACGCTCAACATCGCTTCGCACAATTTGCAGATCGCCCAGGTTCTGTACGACTTTATCGAAAAGGAAGCCGCGCCTCAGAGCGGCATCAAGCCCAACGAGTTCTGGGAAGCGCTCGGCAAGATGGTGGAAATTCTGGCGCCACGCAATCGCGCGTTATTGCGCAAACGCGATGAATTACAAGCCAAAATCGACGCCTGGCACCGCGACCATTCAGCCGATTACTACCAAAGCCACCGCGACGAGTACAAACGCTTTTTGCAAGATATCAGCTATTTGGTACCAGAAGGCCCGGACTTCCGCATCGGCACGCGCGGTACCGATTATGAAATCTCCATCGTCGCCGGCCCGCAATTGGTGGTGCCGGTAATGAACGCCCGCTACGCGCTCAACGCCACCAACGCGCGCTGGGGTTCGCTGTTTGACGCCCTCTACGGCACCGACGTAATTCCGGAAACTGATGCTGCCGAAAAGGGCAAAACCTTCAATCCACGGCGCGGCCAAAAAATTATCGACTACGCCGACGACCTGCTCGACCAAATGCTGCCGCTCAAACGTGGCCGCCATCATCAGGTCACCGAATACCGCCTCATCAACCAGAACGGCCATGTCGCGGTAGAGGTGGAATTGAAGGATCACAGCGTCACCGGCCTCTACAACCCCGACAAGCTGGTGGGCTTCCAAGGCGGCTTCAGCGCCCCCACCTGCATGTTGTTCGCCAATCACGGCCTGCATCTGGAACTGCAATTCGACCGCGAAAATCCCGTTGGCAAGCTGCATCACGCCGGGGTGAAGGACATCTGCATGGAATCCGCCATGACCACGATTCAGGACTGCGAGGATTCCGTCGCCGCGGTGGACGCCGCCGACAAAGTCGCCGCCTACCGCAACTGGCTGGGGCTGATGCAAGGCACGCTCAGCGAAAGCGTCACCAAGGGCGGCAACACCTTCGTGCGCACGCTCAATCCTGATCGCGTCTATAAAGGCACCAGCGGCGAAACCGTCATCATGCAAGGCCGCAGTTTGCTGTTGGTGCGCAACGTCGGCCACCTGATGAGCAGCAACGCCGTGCTCGACCGCCACGGCGAGGAAATCCCCGAAGGCATTCTTGACGCCATGGTCACCTCGCTATGCGCCCTGCATGACATCAACGGCAACAGCCCGTTCAAAAACAGCCGTGAAGGCAGTATTTATATCGTTAAGCCAAAAATGCACGGCCCGGAGGAAGTCGCCTTCACCAACGACCTCCTAGACATGACCGAAGACGCGCTCGGCCTGCGCCGCAACACCATCAAGGTCGGCGTGATGGACGAAGAACGCCGCACCAGCGTCAATCTCAAGGAATGTATCCGCGCGGTGAAGGACCGCATCTTCTTCATCAACACCGGCTTTTTGGACCGCACCGGCGACGAAATCCACACCAGTATGCTCGCTGGCCCCTTCCTGCCCAAAGACGCGGTAAAAGGCCAGCCCTGGATCAGCGCTTACGAAAATTCCAACGTCGACCAAGGCGTCGCCACCGGCTTTACCGGCAAGGCGCAAATCGGCAAAGGCATGTGGGCCAAACCCGACATGATGGCCGACATGATGGCGCAAAAAGTAATCCACCCCAACATGGGCGCCAACTGCGCCTGGGTGCCCTCGCCCACCGCCGCCACGCTGCATGCCATTCACTATCACCAGATCAACGTCGCCAACACGCAGCGCGCGCTATCATCACGGCCCAAGGCCAGCGTGGATGATATACTCACCATTCCATTACTGCACGAACGCCAGCTCACGCCGGAACAAATCCAGGCCGAACTCGACAACAACATTCAAGGCATCCTGGGCTACGTGGTGCGCTGGATCGACCAAGGCATCGGCTGCTCCAAAGTGCCCGACATCCACAACGTCGGCCTGATGGAAGACCGCGCCACGCTGCGCATTTCCAGCCAGCACGTCGCCAACTGGCTCCTGCACGGCATTTGCACCGATGCGCAAGTGCTCGATACGCTCAAACGCATGGCGCTGATCGTGGACCAGCAAAACGCCAGCGATCCGCATTATGTACCGATAGCGCCCGGCTACGACGGCATCGCCTTCCAAGCCGCCAGCGACCTGATCTTCAAAGGCCGCGAACAGCCCAACGGCTACACCGAGCCGGTACTGCACGCACGGCGCAAAGAATTAAAGGAGCGGCAAGTAATTGAAGGAACGGTAAGATAAAAGCAACAACAACCAACTCTTGAAGAAATTTTTGAGGAAATTTTCATGATTCTGAAACACATTATCCGCGCCACCGCCATCGGCGCCCTGTTTTTGACCGCCGCCGCGCAATCCGAACTGGCGCCGCCCAACGCCGACGGCATCAGCATTGGCCATACTCATCTGATCGTTCCAGATTTAGCCAAACACCGCGAAATCTGGAAGTCCTTCGGCGCCACCGAAGCCAGCTCCGGCACCTTGCAACTGTTACGCTTCCCCGGCATGGACATTCTGTTGCGCGAAGGCCAACCCAGCGCCCCCTCAGGCGAAACCAGCGCCAACCACATCGCCTTCTCCGTGCCCGACTACTCCGCCATCAAAGCCACACTCGACGCCATCGGCGTCACCTACGTACTCGACAACCCCGACCCCGGCCAAATCCTCGCCGACCTGCCCGACGGCGTGCGCATCGAATTCCTGGTCAACCCCGAGCAGCAAGAACCCGTCGTGTTCCACCACATCCACCTCGCCGCCGTCGATCAACCCGCGCTGCGCGACTGGTACGTCAACGTCTTCGGCGCCGAAATCGGCGAACGCAACGGCATGCCCTCCGCCCTCATCCCCGGCGGCCGCGTCGACTTCATCGCCGCCCGCGGCGGCGACCCCAAACCCAGCCAAGGCGCCGCCATCGACCACATCGGCTTCGAAGTCGCCGACCTCAACACCTTCGCCACCAAACTAGAAAGCCTCAACATCCCCTTCAACCGCCCACCGCAGCGCGTGGATGCGATCAATTTGACCATTGCGTTTATTACCGACCCAGTGGGGACTTATATTGAGCTTACGGAGGGGTTGGATGATGTGAAGTAATCTCCGTGCCATTACCTGCAATGGCTTGGCATGACGCGGCGCTTCAGCAAGCGGAGTCCGCGTTGGCCAATGGCTCGGCCCGCATGGTGGATTGGAGCGCCGCCAAAGATTCACTGCGCGAACGTGCCCGCTCTTGAAACTGCGCATCCTTTCTCTGGGAATTGAAGACCCGGAAGCAGGCCGGCAGTTCTATGAGCGGCAGCAGCCCGGACTGGGTGAATATTTTTTGGATTCGCTATTTTCCGACATTGATGCCTTTGTGCAATTCCAACCACCGGCGGCGCAAGAAAGGAATGGCAATGATGGATAAGAGATACGCTAGCGCTACGGTTATGGGTATCAAGGGAACACGCAATTCCGGCAGCGTGAACCAAATTAGCGTAACCAACGCGGTGCGGAGTGCGGCATGAAGCCAGAAAATTTTGCTTCCAAATACCCATGACATAACGGGGAAATCGACGCTATATAAGATGGCCATGACCAAGAGTAATGCCGCCGGGAAGTACAGAAAGCTCGCCAGCACGATGGGGAAGCTCAGACCAATGGCTCCCATGTGGGAAATTCCAACGAGTTTTCCAAGGGCGTTGTTGTTGCTGAATGGGTCCGCGCCGAGAATGCGCGACGCTGCCATAGCAACGGGAAATATCATGAAGGTTCCAACTAACCACCAAACACGCGCAATCATCAACGGGAACATCAGCCCTGTAATCGTCGCATACGACCAGAAGATGAAGCCGCTAATGAAGTACCCAATGTTCCACTGGCTCGTTTGAGCCAATTCTAGTCGAAGGCGTTGCAGTTCAGATGTGTTCATTGGGTAATTATATGACCTCTTTCGAGCATGAACAGATGGCATTACTCAACGCTTATTAAACGCATCCTTCAACAATGAGCCAAACGAACCCACCGCCGCGGGTTGCGCTTTGGCGGGTTTGAGGGCTGGTGCGGGTTTGCTGGTGTCTCTTGGGCGGTTCTGGTCTTGGCGTTCGCGGGGCGCGGGGGTGTCGTCCAGGCGCATGGTGAGGGCGATGCGGCGGCGTTTGGGGTCTACTTCCAGCACTTTGACTTTTACCACGTCGCCGGTTTTGACCACGCTGTGCGGGTCTTTGATGAACTTGGTGGACAGGGCTGAGATGTGTACCAGGCCGTCCTGGTGTACGCCGATATCGACGAAGGCGCCGAAGTTGGTGACGTTGGTGATCGTTCCTTCCAAAATCATGCCGCCTTGCAAGTCCTTGATGTCTTCCACGCCGTCCTTCAGTTCCGCTGATTTGAATTCCGGGCGCGGGTCGCGGCCTGGTTTTTCGAGTTCCGTGAGGATGTCCTTGACGGTGAGCACGCCGACATTGTCGCTGATGTAGTCTTGCGGCTTGAGCGTGCGCAGGAACGCGCTGTCGCCGATGATCTGTTCTACCGTTTTGCTGTTTTGTTCCAGAATGCGCCGTACCACGGCGTAGGATTCCGGATGCACCGCCGAGGCGTCGAGCGGGTTGCCGCCGCCGCTGATGCGCAAAAAGCCGGCGCATTGTTCAAAACATTTGTCGCCCAAACGCGGCACCGCTTTGAGCGCTTCGCGGTCAGCGAAAGCGCCGTGCTGGTTGCGGTAGCTGACGATGTTGTTGGCGATCGAGGCCGTCAACCCCGACACGCGGCGCAGTAGCGCGGCGGAGGCCATGTTCACGTCCACGCCGACCGCGTTAACGCAGTCTTCCACTACGGCGTCGAGCGTTTGGCCCAGGCGGGTTTGACTGACGTCGTGTTGATATTGGCCGACACCGATTGATTTTGGTTCGATTTTTACCAGTTCGGCCAAGGGGTCCTGCAAGCGCCGCGCGATGGAAATCGCGCCGCGGATCGATACGTCAAGCTCGGGGAATTCTTCGCGCGCGATGTCGGAGGCGGAATATACCGAGGCGCCAGCTTCGTTCACTACGACTTTTTTCAGGTGCAATTCGGGATGGCGTTTAGCGAGATCGGCGGCGAGGCGATCGGTCTCGCGCGAGGCGGTGCCGTTGCCGATGCTCACCAGCGCCGCGCCGTGTTTCTTGCAGAGTTTGGCCAATACGTCGATGGATTCGTCCCACTGATTTTTGGGTACGTGCGGATAAATTGTGGTGTTTTCCAGGTATTTGCCGGTGGCGTCCACCACCGCGACCTTGACGCCGGTGCGCAGGCCGGGGTCGAGGCCGAGTATCGCTTTGTGGCCGGCGGGCGCCGCCAGCAAAATGGCTTTCAAATTGGCGGCGAATACCGCGATCGCCGCTTCTTCGCTGCGTTCGCGCAAGGAGCCTAAGAGGTCGGTTTCCATGCGCAGCGCGAGCTTCACTTTCCAAGTCCAGCGCGCGACTTCGCTCAGCCATTTATCGGCGGCGCGGCCTTGATCGCGGATGCCGGTGTGTTCGGTGACGATGGCTTCGCAGGGGTCGCTTTGGCCTTCTTCATGGCCTTGCACGCCGATGGTGAGCGTGAGGAAGCCTTCGTTGCGGCCACGAAATACCGCCAGGGCGCGATGCGAGGGTACCTTGCTCAAGAGTTCGCGGTAATCGAAATAATCGCGGAATTTTTCCGCTTGTTCCGCTTTGTCTTCCAGAACTTTGCTGCGCAGCTCGCCGTGTTCGCCGAGGAAGGAGCGCAGTTTGCCGGCCAGCGCGGCGTCTTCGCCAAAGCGTTCCATAAGGATGTAGCGCGCGCCTTCGAGCGCGGCTTTTACGTCGCTTACGCCTTTTTCCGCGTCGATAAATTTTTCGGCTTCGGTTTGCGGGTTCAGCGTGGGGTCACCGTAGAGCGAGTCCGCCAGAGCTTGCAGGCCGGCTTCGATGGCGATCATGCCCTTGGTGCGGCGTTTGGGTTTGTAGGGCAGATAAATATCTTCGAGTTCGGTCTTGGTGGCGGCGGCGGTTAACTGGCGTTCCAATTCTTCCGTAAGTTTGCCTTGTTCGCGGATGCTGTTGAGGATGACTTCGCGGCGTTCCAGAAGTTCGCGCAGATAACGCAGGCGGTCTTCGAGATTGCGCAGTTGCAGGTCGTCGAGCGCGCCGGTGACTTCCTTGCGGTAGCGGGCGATGAAGGGCACGGTGGCGCCTTCGTCGAGCAAGGTGACGGCGGCTTGGACTTGGGCGGGTTTGACGGCGAGTTCTTGAGCGATGACTTCGATGATGTTCATGTAAAAAACAATCTACATAATAGGGGAATTACTTGCTTGACTACCCGTGCTTAAATTTTTCTCGTCATTCCCGCGAAGGCGGGAATCCAGGGATGTTGCCGTTTCCACGAAACTGGATAAGATTCCACCGTCCCTGGATTCCCGCCTTCGCGGGAATGACGACGGATGAAAACTGTAGGCACTGGTAATTAAGTATGTGGTTCTCTCAAATATCCTTATCCATGAAAAAGCCCGGCCTGTTTTGGACCGGGCTTTCCCGTTTCGAGCAATACGGCGCGAACTTATTTGTTGCGCCAGGAGCCGTCGACGTACTGATCGCGCACGACTTCAGCGTAAGGCACGGGGCTGACGCGGGCGCGGACTTTGGTCTGGCCGGCGTAGGGCTCGACCGTGGTCTTGGCGGTGCGCGGGTTTTCGCCCCACAGTACCGCGACTTCGGTGCCGATGGCGATGTCGGAATCGACGGTGGCCAGCGACAATACGGAACGTTCGTTATAGGAATAGCCGGTAAACATCGACAAGCCGATTACCTTGTCGCCGCCCATCACCGCGTCATAGTTGCTGTTGGCGAAGTTGGATAGCGGGAAGTCCAGGTACTTGGCGTGCTGGCCTTTTTGGAACATGGTGGCGTACATCGCTACTACGTCGTCGCTATTCCAGGCCAGGGTGACTTTGCGGCGATGCGGGTTGTTCTGCATCTTTTCCAGCGCTTCGCGGCCAATGAAGTCGTGGTCGAACTTGATGAAGGGGCCGTAGCCGATTTCATACGGGGTGACGTAGTAATCTTCGATGTTGTTCGATACGAAGGAACCGCCGATGGCGCCCACGGCTTCGTAGGAATTCGCCGGCAGCCACTTGCGGTAGGATTCCATGCGGCTGTCGGTGTAAACGGCGGGCAGCGGCGAGGGAATCCAGCCGGATTCCAGCGTGTTGGACGGATACGCGCGCGAGCCTACCGGCACGATGCCGAATTCGGCGCCGGCTTTGAGGATGGCGTCCTTGATGCGGTCGCCGTCGTCATAAGGGCCCCAGATTTCCAGGCCCGGCGCGCCGGCCATGCCGTGGCGCAGGGTGCGCACGCGGGTGCCGTCGATGTTCATGTCGGCCATGTTGAAGAACTTCAATTGCTCCAGCGGGCCGCCGTTGAGTTTTTCGATGATGGCCCAGGCATTGGGGCCTTGGATCTGGTAGCGGTAGCTGATGCGCTTGACCGGCTTGCCGCCAGGACGCGAAGGAGAACGATCGTCTTCGATTACTTCCACGTTGTAACCGCCGGTGGCGGCGTGGAACTTGATCCAGTTGGCGGAAGGCGCGCGGCCTACGAATACCAGTTCGTTTTGTGACAAGTGGAACAAAATGCCGTCGCCGATCACATGCCCGCTGTGGCTGACCGGCACGTACTGTTTGGCGCGGTTGACCGGAAAGCTGGCGAAGCTGTTGATGGCGGTGTCGGACACCAGTTTGATGGCGTCGGGGCCTTTGATGTAGAGGTCCACCATGTGGTGGGACTGGTCGAACAACACGGCGGATTCACGCCAGGCCGCCTGCTCGGTGCGCCAGTTATGGAATTCCGGCGCCACTACCGGGTACACGTAAGCGCCAATCTTGGAGTTGCGCAGCAGGTTGACGGGGTTGCCTGCTTCGTTCAATACGTCTTGTAAGCTTTTGCTCATTGTTTTCGACTTCCTCGATTAATCAGGGGTAAACACAAAGGCCCACTCTGGCACCGATCGGTGCGATGATGACAGGAGCGTGCGCGCCAGCCGTATGACGGGCCGGGCGCCCCAAGCCATGCTCAGTAGCAATTTTTATTGTTCTACGAGGCAAAAGCCCCGAAGGGAGCGGATTATACTCACAGCGCGCGGGCAAAGACCACCAGGTTCGGCAGCGCATTCAGAGCCCAATGGGAAAAATTCCGCTACGCGCCAGAAGCTGTAAACACAGCCAGGCAAATACGCCGGCCAGCACGTCATCCAGCATGATGCCCAGCCCGCCGCCCACGCGGCGATCAAGCCAGTTGATGGGGAAAGGCTTGAGCACGTCGAACAGGCGGAACAGGAGAAAGCCGAGCAATAGCCATAGCCAACCCGGCGGCGCCAGCGTCATGGTGAGCCAGAAACCGACGAATTCGTCCCACACGATGCCGCCGTGGTCATGCACGCCCAGCGCCTCGGCCGTGCGCCCGCAGAGCCAGATGCCCAGCGCAAAGGCCGCGATCAACAGCAATAAATAGTGCGGCAAGGGCAAATAACGCAGCACGAGATAACACGGCACCGCCGCCAGCGTGCCGAAGGTGCCCGGCGCGCGCGGCGCCAGGCCGCTGCCAAAACCGAAGGCCAGAAAGTGGACCGGGTGGCGCAGTACGATGCGGCTCAGCGGTTCTCCCATGTTTATTCTCCTGAGTGAAAATGATCGAAACCGCGCCGCCCCAGAGGCAGCGCCTTGCCCGCCTCGTCCAAGAGCAAAAGTTCCGCGCCCGCCACTACTTCGCCGATGCAGCGCAAGGCCACGCCGCCTTGGGCGGCAAGCTCATTGACCTCGGTAGCGCACAAGGGCGGCAGCGTGAATACCAGTTCGTAATCATCGCCCGCGCTACAGGCAAGCGCCAGCGCCTCCCCCGGCAGCCGCGCGGTCAATTCCGGCGCGATGGGAATGCGCGCGGCATGTACCCGCGCACCAACGCCGCTGGCGTGCAGCAAATGCCCGAGA
>JAITMI010000395.1 GCA_031277435.1 Pseudomonadales bacterium | reverse complement strand
ATTAGCCAAAACCGGTAAAAACGCTTCATTTTTTGCCGTTCTAAGTCCCGGCGTGGGGCGCGCTGGTCAACACACGGCTAGCCTTCAGTTCTCGATTGAAAATAATTCCATAGGAATGGATTGGGTTCTATTGGACGAGGCGAATATTAGCCTCGAAAAAGAGTTCATTGCTTTCGCTAGCCAAGAGCGGCTTACGCTATCTCGAGGGGAGGCAAATAAAGTGAAGTACCTTCGCGCAAGAGGCGGTGAGGATTGGGCAGCTATTGCCACGCGCCTCTTAAACCACCTATTTGGTTCCGCACGGACAAGTCGCATGGCTTTGATCGTTGACGGATTTGAGTGGCCGGGCAAAAATCCATCCAGTTCCGCATTATGAAATCCACCAAACTCCAAAAGCTCATGGCAATGTATGAACGATTCGGCGCTGACATGGAATCAATTACGTGGATAACGCCGGGCTTCGCTGCGCTCAGCCCAGCCTACGCGATTGTATTCCTTGCGTGGCGGGATTTGGCTTGTAAAATTACCGCATGGATAAATTAAGCGCGACCGGCTCTTCTCGAAGAATGCCATGAAAACCATAGACCTGATCAATGAAGTGATCTCCCCGCCAGTGGAAGATCGCACGCTAATAAATAAATAGTAGAAGGCCGTTGGCCTTCGCGAGCCGCTCAACTCATAACCGTTAAGCAGCAAAAGGAACCGTCATCAATGGCTTTTCATGTTCGAATCGCTCGGCCCGTAAGAGACTTGCCGCGCTCCGAAAAGATGTATCGCGCCGGGCTAGAACTCCAGCGTATCGGGCACTTCCAAGATCATGAAGGCTTCGACGGCGTCATGTTGGGAACGCCCGGCGGCGCCTACCACTTCGAATTCACTCACTGCCGGTCCCATCCAATCAAGCCTACGCCCACTCCCGAAGACCTTCTAGTTTTCTACGTGCCCGACAGGAACGAATGGGCACTCCGCTGCGAAGCCATGGCAACAGCCGGGTTCAAGCGCGTTACGTCGCTAAATCCGTACTGGGAAAGAGAAGGGCGCACTTTCGAAGACCACGACGGATACCGCGTGGTGGTGCAGTGCGCACCATGGCCGCGCGGCTAGGCCGCGCTGGAGGGATAGCCTCCTTTTTACTCATTCAACCCGGACGCACCTAACATTGCACACAACTCGAACAGCGCCGCCGCACGTATGATCCGCCACCTTACACTCATTCCTCTATCCATTACCTTGCTGATTTTCCCCAGCGTGAGGTACACCTTGGCGCTTGATGGGGCTGAGGGCAAATATTATGGTTTCCCCTTGCCTTGGAATTCAGATTCTCTCGTTACCTCGCTTGCCAAAGACATCTATATCCTGCCGTTGATAATTGACCTGATTTTCTTCGCTATTTTCGGCGCGTTTATACTCAAAGCATTGACGCGTCTTCGTCATCCTCTATTTACGGGCAGCTTGGTTGCCATTTGGGCAAGTGGTTTGTTCGGCGCGCTCCTGATGATTTTTTTCTTGACCTCCAATCCATTATTCAAGGCATGGCCGGATCCAGGGCCATTTCACCTCTTGGAGGTAAGACTGGGTGTTGGTTTATAGATTCCTTCACGCAATCCGCCATTAGTGCAAAGTTAAATAACCCGTCAGCCTCACTCCTCCGCCACCTGCGTCGCCGCCAAGGGCATTCTGAAGCTGAACGTCGAGCCATTGCCAAGCTGTGACTGTACGCTCACCTTGCCGCCGTGGCGTTCGGCGATGTTGCGCACGATGGAGAGGCCGAGGCCGGTGCCGCCGAGGCTTTGGGAGCGGGCTTTGTCTACGCGGTAGAAGCGTTCAAATACCCGTTCCTGGTATTGCGGGCTGATGCCGATGCCGTTGTCTTGTACTTGCAGCAGCATGGCGTCGCCGTCTTGGCGCAGGTTCACGACGATCTGGCCGCCTTCTGGCGTGTATTTGATGGCGTTGTCCACCAGATTGTCGAGCAATTGGCTGAGATTCTGGCGGTCGCCGAATACTTGAACGTTTGACTCAGGAAGATTGACTTGCAACTGGTGCTGCTTTTGCTGCACGGCGCCAGCGGCGGCGCTGAGGGTGCGGCTGACCAGCTCGTTCATGTTGATGCGGCTGAAGTTGGCGTTGCCTTGGTCGGCTTCCAGGCGTGAGATGGTCATTAAATCGCTTACTAATTGCGACAGGCGGATGCTCTGCGCGTGGATGCGGTCCATGAATTGCAAGAGCGTGGCGCGGTCCACTTCGGGGTCGTCCACCACGGTTTCGGAGAGGCCGCGGATCGCGGTTATCGGCGTTTTGAGTTCGTGCGAGGCGTTGGCGACGAAGTCGGTGCGGATGCGTTCCAGATGTTTGAGTTCGGTCACGTCGTGCAATACCAATACCGCGCCGATTGGTTTGCCTTGGTCGTCGGACAGCGAGGCGACGTATAGTTCCAAAATCAATTGGTCGCGTTCGCGCGGATATTCCACCTGAATGCGGATCACGCCGCGGTCGCGCACCGCTTCGTCGAGCGCCTGGGCGATGCGCTGATGGCGTAACTGCTGCCACACGGGCTTGCCGACGCACAGTTCCTTGCGCGTTTCCATCAGGGTCGCGGCGGCGTCGTTGATGTGGATGATGTTCTGGTTCTGATCGACGTCGATCACGCCTTCCACCATGCCGGTGAAGATGGCGGCGAGGCGGTTGCGGTCGGCGGTGAGCGCCCAGACGCGGCGCGCCGAGTTGCGCGCCAAGAGGTTGATCGCGTCCGCCAGGCGCTTGAAACCGGGCACGCGCGATTCCATGACTCGCCGTTCCAAATCGCCGCGCGCCAGGCTTTCGGTGACTTCGGTAAGCACCGCGAAGCCCTTGGCGCGGCGCCAGGCCAGCCAGGCGGCGGGCAAGAGCAAGAGCGGCATCAAGGCCAGCGCCAGCCGCCATAGCGCGGCGCGTTCTTCGCTGATGCGTTCCAGAATATAAACATCCTGCACGCCCAGCCGCAGAAAGCCCAAGGGTGCGGCCAAGTCGCCCACCGGCACCGCCACGTAGAAGAAATTGAGTTGCAAAGTGGAACTGAAACGCTCCGCCGTGCCTTGGCCGCGGGTGCGCGCCAGTTGGAATTCGGGGCGGCTGCGCAGATTGTCGAGGCCATCGGGGTTGAGGCTGGAATCGCCGAGCACTGCGCCGTTGGCGTCGATCAAGGTCAAGCGGTAATAGCCGTTCTGCTCTGGCGCCACGGCGGCGGCGTCGCGCCAGTAACGGTTGAGCAGGGCTTCGAATTCGGCGCCTTCCCCGCGCCGCAGCGCTGGCGCCGCTACCGCCGCCAACAGCACGGTGTATTCGCGCATTTCATCGAGTACGGCCTGATCCACCTGGGCGGGCACGCGCCAAGTGAGCACCAGGGCCATTAGCGCCGGCCCCAGGATGGCGAACAGCGCATAGCCCGCCAAGCTGCGCCAAAAATGTGGCGGTTTGAGAAGAGTCAAGAGAGGCTCACCAGTGGCATCCCGCCACGTCAAAAATGATCCGTCATTCTATAGCCAACGCCGCGAATGGTTTCGATCAGAGGCGGCTCCAGCTCCAATTTTTTACGGATGCCGCGAATATGTACGTCGATATTGCGATCCACGATCACCACGTCGTCGCCCAGCGCCTTGCTCAAGAGCTGCTCGCGGGTGAACACGCGGCCTGGGTAGCTGGCCAGAAAATGCAGCAGCTTGAATTCGCTGGCGGTGAGCTTCACTTCGCGCTCGCCCACCTGCACTTTGTACTTGCTGGTGTCGATGGAGAGCTCGCCCAATTTGATCACTTCATCCTGTTCGCCGCGCTCCACCAAGAGCCCGCGCCGCAGCACCGCCTTCACCCGCGCCACCAGTTCGCGTGGGCTGAAGGGCTTGGCGATGTAATCATCCGCGCCCACGCCGAGGCCGAGCACGATGTCGCTTTCCTCGCCCTTGGCGGTGACCATGATGATGAGACAATGCTGCGTTTGCGGGTCTTTTTTGAGGGTGCCGCAGAGTTCGATGCCGTCCATGCCGGGCAGCATCAAGTCGAGCAGCACCAGATCGGGCAGCTCGCGCCGGACCAAGGCCAGCGCGTTGACGCCATCGCTGGCGCTCTGCACTTTGTAGCCTTCACGCTTGAGGTTGTAGCTGAGCACTTCGAGAATATCCGGCTCGTCTTCGACGATTACGATCTTTTTCTGATTCACGCGGCTTCGTCCAGGTGTCTATTGATGGCTGCGCAGCCTACCAGCGCTTAATAAAGAACAAGTTAAGGGATTGTAATCATTGGTAAAAATTTACCCGCCCTTAATTAAGAGCGGCGCCCGTGCCTTGTCCGGCCAAGGCGGCTGGGCAATAATGCCACGCTTTCCCCCCAAGTCCTTGGATCACCGGGCGCGTTCATGAGCTCGAAAGAAAGTAATGATAGTACGGTCCTAAGTGGGGCCGCGAGCAAGCGCCAGCGGTATGAAGCGCTGGTCAAGGACTATTACCAGGATATTTACCGTTACGCCTATTGGATCAGCAAAAGCCGCGCGCTGGCGCAGGATTTGACGCAGGAAACCTTCATGCGCGCCTGGCGGGCCTTCGACAGCCTGCAAAGCCCAGGCGCGGCGAAGGCGTGGCTGTTTACCATCTTGCGGCGGGAAAACGCCCGGCTTTATGAAAGGTTTCAGCCCGAATTCGACGACATCGAAGACTACGAAAGCGCCTTACCGGACACGCGCCACGCCGAGCCCGACCGCTTGATGGAAAACCACCTGCTATACAAGGCGATGCTGCGCCTGGAGCCGGAATACCGCGAACCGCTATTGATGCAGGTGATTGGCGGTTTCAGCGGCGAGGAAATCGCCGCCATGCTGAATTTGAACAACAACACCGTAATGACACGGCTGTTCCGCGCCCGCAACAAACTGCGGGCTTTACTTGATGACACGCTCCCCGCCAAGGAACAGGACGGCGAGCAGGATGACCACGCCACATGACCGAACCGCTGGACCGCACCATGAACGATGCCCATTTCTCGGAACTGCTACATGCCGATCCGCTCAGCCAGAACCCCGCCCTGCTGGCGGCGGCCCAGGCCACGCCCGAGCGCCAGGCGCTCTGGCAAGCGGCGCGCGCCGATGCACTGCGCCTACGCGCCATGCTCAACTCCGTCACGCCGCCTCCAGACCTCCAAGAGCGGCTCTTGAATTTGCCAGACCAGCCAGCGCAAGACCCCG
>JAITMI010000393.1 GCA_031277435.1 Pseudomonadales bacterium | reverse complement strand
CTCCGATGGGCTCCATGTTACGGCGTAAGGCTGTGCTTACCTTCATTCGTCGATCAAGCGTTCCACATGCCAATGCCCATAGGCTGGCGATCCCAAATTGGCGAGCAAGGGCGGTAAGAGCTCGCGCAGTGCGGCGGGCAAGGTCCAGGGCGGATTCACCAGAATCAAACCGCAGCCGCTCATGCCGTGGCCTGGCGTGTCGGCGCGCAGGCCCAATTCCACTTGCCACACATCGCGCAGCGGGCTGTGCCGCAGCGAGGCGATGAGCCGCGTGATGTATTCGCGTTCCACTACCGGATACCACAGCAGCACCTGCGCCGCCGGCATACGCTGATGGATGGCGCTCAGGGTGCGCACGACGGCGCGGTAGTCCTGTTTCACTTCGTAAGATGGGTCGATCAACACTACCGCGCGTTTTTGTACCGGTGGTAACAATATCACGGCGCGCTCTAAACCATCGGCCTTTTCCACGCGGATGCGGCGGTCGCCTTCGGTGGCCTTGCGTAAAAGTTCATGGTCCGCCGGGTGTAGTTCACATAAATGCAGGTGATCGTTACGGCGCAAGAGCGCTGCGGCGATGAGCGGCGAACCGGGATACCAGCCGCGCGTGAGAAAAGGCGTAAGCACCGCGTGATAGTCACGCAAGAGCGCCGCACCCGCTTCGGAGCAGGCGGCGGCAAGCGCGGGTAAATCGAGTTGCAAAATGCCGCTCGCGGCTTCGCCGGTGCGCCGCGCCTCGGCGGCGTCCAGGCGATAGCGGCCCGCGCCGGCGTGAGTGTCGAGATACAGCAGCGGCGCGTCCTTACTGGTGGCGTAGCGCAGCGTGCCGCACAGCACCAGGTGTTTGAGCACATCGGCGAAATTGCCGGCATGAAAGGCGTGGCGGTAAGAGAGCATCGGGGATTCGCTAAGGACCGTTCAATGATGGGTGTGACAATTTGTCGCATTGTACCCAAGGGCGGGGGCTCGCATCATGCGTGACTTTCTTTTGTTACAACTTTCCGGCTTTACGGCAATCATCATAAGGAATGCTCATGAACCTACGCAAATTGACTCTTGGCGGCAGCGCCATCTGGCTCCTGGCCGCCACGCCAAGCCTGGCGGATACCGGCACGGCGCCCTTGCCCGATGGCCACGCGCCGGCGGGCGTGATGGTCGATCACATGCACAACGCTGGCGAATTCATGATTGGCTACCGTTACAGCTACGGCCTCAACCAAGGCGATACGCTGCACGGCACGCAGCCCGTTACCGACCATGAGCTTTTGCATGGCGCCTGCTTGCCAGTGGCCATGATGTGCTCCATGCGGCAGACCGAAATGAAAATGCACATGCACATGCTCGATCTCATGTACGCGCCCAGCGATTGGCTCACGCTGATGCTGATGCCAATGTGGATGTCGATGGACATGCGTATGGACATGCCGATGATGCACATGGATATGGGAATGGGCGGTATGGATATGGGCATGGACCATATGGACATGATGGCGGGCATGGAGCACGGCCATAGCGTCGATGGCCTGGGCGATACGATATTTGGTGGATTGGTCAAAGTAGCCAAAGGTCCTAATTATAATTTTCACGCCGGGCTGCTATTCAGCGCGCCGACTGGTTCCGTGGATGAAAAAGACGCCGAAGGCTTGCTCACGCATTACATGATGCAGCCCGGTTCCGGCACCTGGGATTTTCACCCCAGCCTCACCTATACCGGGCGCGCCGATCACTGGAGCTGGGGCGCGCAGCTTTCCGGCGTCATCCGCCTGCAAGACGCAAACGATTCCGGCTACAAACTCGGCTCCGTGGTGCAAAGCACCGCCTGGGCCAGCTATCGCTTGAACGCTTGGTTATCCACCTCAGTACGCGCGCTGCATACCCGCCAAGGCGGCATCGAAGGCGCCTACACCGAAGCGCATGGCCAAAGCAGCGCGGCGGACTTTCCGGTCAATTACGGCGGCAGCTTCACGGATGCGGGCCTCGGCGTGAACCTGGTCATGCCCAGCGGCATGTTGCAAGGCCACCGCCTCGGCATCGAATGGCTGGAACCTTTGCGTGACAACGTCAACGGCTATCAGCAGCGGCGTGATGGGACTTTGCAGGTGAGTTGGAGTAAGGCGTTTTGAAAGTGTTGGGGCACTGTTGAGCGTTAACTAAATAATCATTCATTTACATTGGCGAGCACCGCCGCAATCACGCTCTGTCCGATGTAGTAACCAGACCGCGCCAGCCGTTCCAGCAACGGTCTGGCGACGGGAATCAAGCCTTCGGTCTTGGCTAATCCAATCACCGCCGCCGTACCAATCAAAGGGATATCATTAGCGCTGGCTTCCAGCCTTCCAGCACGGTCATCCATTACCAGCAATACCGTGTCGCCGGCATCACGCCAATGGCGCGCAATATGGATGGCGCTGGCCTCGCCACGATCAATACCAGGATTTAATGGCTTCCAGTCATCTTCCGGAATGGTCGCCACTTCAATCCAGCCCTCAAGCAAGGTGTTGGCCAGCAGGAGGGTTTCAGGAAAGGCGGCGGTAGCAGGCAGGATTTCATCACGCACTACGCTGGTTATGTATACACGTTCGAACAGTTCTTGCAGCAAGAACAGCGAATCAATCCGAGCCAACGCGATCAAAGGACCAGCATCAGCGATAACCACGCGACGGTTCATGTCGCTGGTTTCGCTAACCAATTACGCGCCTGTTGCATTTCCGCGCAAACTTCATCGGCGACTGTATTATTCCCGCCCGTGAGCGGAATGCCCTGGCTGGATAACAGAGACAACATCTCAGCCAAGGGTTTGTTCGCCATACGGGCCGCGAAACCCACTGACACCGAACCGCCGCGAAACAACGCTACCGCCAAGGCCACCCGGACGGCAGCCAAGTCAGGAACGCCAAGTTGTTCCAAATCGACCAGTAAGGCTTGCGGATGATCGTGATTCATTACCACCACCATATCGCCGTCACGCGCGGCGGCCAGCGCCGTGTTGGGGTTGGTTTTGAGCTGACGAATGTTGATGGTTTGCATAACATTCCCTCGTAGAGGCTAGTGTCCACAGTCTAACAAACTGATGCAAAAGCCGCACATCTTCGTCTTAGCCGTCGTGCCGCCTTGCGCTGCCACGCACTTTATCGGCGGGATATTTTTCGGCATTCTTGCGCAGCTTGTCCCAGGCCGCGCTTGCGAGGTCTACGGCGCAGACGTCGGCGAGGCGGCATAGATAGAGCAATACGTCGGCGAGTTCTTCGCCTAAATGTTGCCGCTGCGCAGAGGTGAGCGCGGCGCTTTCGTCTGGGCGCAACCACTGGAAAATTTCCTGCAATTCCGCCGCTTCGACGGTGAGCGCCATGGCGAGATTCTTGGGAGTGTGGAACTGTTCCCAGTCGCGTTCGCGGGCAAAGTCACGTTGTGCTTGTTGCAAGCTGGTGATGAGCGTGTCGGGCATGGCGCGGCTTCGTCAATTGGTTCAAGGAGTCAAAAAATCGGCCAGGGCATCCACCAAACCTGGCGCGAGCGGCAAGGCGGGATCGAGATAGGCGCGTTGCTGCTCTTGCGCGCCGGTGCTGGAGATGTATTTGAACACATGGTTCATGTCCTCGATCATGCGTAATTCACACGTGTTATTCGCCGCGTGCAAACGCTCAGCGTCAGCCGCTTCTACTTGAATATCGGTCGTGCCTTGCAGGATCAGGCAGGGCGCATGAATGTTGGCGATCTCGGTTTTGGGATCGTACTTGAACCAGGAAATGAGATAGGGCTGCACGCTCTGGCGGTACAGCGCCATGAACTGTGGCGGCACCTCGCTGACCAATTGGCCCGCTTCCAATTGACTCAGAATGGACTCGTTAGCGGCGGTCAGCGCGGGTGGCAGCGCGCTGGCGAGTTGACGGCGCAGCAGGCTGGCCGCGTCATCGGCGGGGCCGGCGATCGAGATAAAGGCAACTTC
>JAITMI010000373.1 GCA_031277435.1 Pseudomonadales bacterium | reverse complement strand
AGGTTTTGGCCCGGTCCCACAAGCCCTCGAACCACTGACGCGGCTGCATGGTCATGGCCAGCTTGAGCACTTGCTTGGTGCAAACAACTCTTCGCACCATGTCGTCAGCGCTGCACTCGTAGTTACCAGACGGCGCAGAAGCACTCCATTTGACACTGGTTACACTACGTTCAACATTTGAGATCGTTACTTGTTCTGGACTGGTATTCTCACCAATCGAGAGAGCAGTTTCTCTTTGAAGATTTTCACCAGTACTTGCGCAACCGAAAATGAAGGTTGAAGCGATTGAGATGAAGATGATTTGAAAGCGATTTTTCATTTTATTTCCTGTTGCCCCAAGTTCAAGGGATTAGGCAGGGCTGGGGCGAAGTCGTGCCTAATTACTGTTGTTGTAGCGGGTCCCCGCCTAACGCCTTATACAACTGCGCCAGATTTTGAATCTCCGCCAGCCGCGCCGAGGTGAGGCTGCGGCGGGCGTTGTAGAGGGTGCGTTGGGCGTCGAGGGTGTTGAGGTAGGGATCGACGCCGGCTTGGTAGCGGGCGGTGGAGAGTTCCAGGTTCAGGCTGGCTTCGCTTACCAGGGTTTCCTGCGCGTTGAGCTGGTCGCGGATGGTGCCGCGGCGGGCGAGGGCGTCGGCGATTTCGCTGAAGGCGGATTGGATGGCTTTTTGGTATTGCGCCAGGGCCAGGTCGCGCTGGGCTTCGGTGACGTCCAGGTTCGCCCGGTTGGCGCCAGCGGCGAAGAGCGGCACGGTGGCGCTGACGCCGGTGCGCCAGGTGAAGGCGCCGTCGGAAAAGAGATCGCCGAGTTCCTCGCTGGCGAGGCCGGCCAGCGCGGTCAGGCTGATGTTGGGGAAGAAGGCGGCGCGCGCCACGCCAATCTGGGCATAGCTGGCTTGCAGGCGGTATTCGGCTTGCGCCACGTCGGGGCGGGCGAGCAGCACTTGCGAATTGAGCCCGGCGGGGACTTCGACGAAGGCGCTGGCCAGGTTTTCGATCGATTCCGGCAATTCGCTGTCAGCCACCGGGCCGCCCACCAAGAGTTGCAGCGCGTTGCGATCGCGCGCGACGTTGGTTTTCTGCGTCGCCACGTCGGACAGGGCTTGTTGCAACACCGTGCGCGCCTGGCTGAGCTCGCCGCGTGGCGCTACGCCGCCGTTGAGGCGCGCTTCGGTAAGTTCGACCGTGCGCTGCGCACTGGCCTGGGTGTCGCTGGCGATGGCCAAGAGCGTGCGGTCGGCGGCCAAGGTGGCGTAGGTTTGCGCGATGTCGCCGATCAAGGTCAGCCGCGCCGCGCGCGCCGCGCTTTCGCTGGCGAGGTATTGCTGCTGCGCCGCGTGGCTGAGGTTGCGCAGGCGGCCGAATAGATCGAGTTCAAAGGCGGCGTCGCCAAGTTGCGCCTGGCTTTGGCTGCTTTCGAGGTCACCGCCGGTTTCGGTGGTGGAGACGCTGGCGTCGACGCGCGGCAAGAAAATCTGCCCGCGCTGGCCGCGATATTGCGCGCGGGTGATCTCGACGTTGGCGAGCGCGGCGGCGAGGTCTTGATTCTGCACCAGGGCGCGGGCGATCAAGGCTTGCAGTTTGGGGTCTTGGAATACTTCCTGGTAACTCAGCGTGGGCGGCGCGGCATTGGCGGGCGCGTAAGCCTCGCCCTCTGGCCAGCTCGCGGGGACGCTGGGGTCAGGGCGCTCGTAATCCGGCGCCAGGTTACAGCCGCCGAGGCTGAGCGCGGCGATCCAAAGCGTCAATCGTTTCATGCCCGTGCCTCGTGTCCGCTGATGTGTACCGCCATCGGTGGCGCTGTTTGTGCTGTGGTTTGTGTCGCCGTTTGTGACGAAGGACGCTTGGCGAACAGGCGGCGCACCAGGACGAAGAACATCGGCACGAAGAAAATCGCCAGAATCATGGCGCTGGCCATGCCGCCGATCACCGCGGTGCCGATGGCGATACGGCTTTGCGCGCCCGCGCCAGTGGCCACCGCCAGCGGGAAGGTGCCGGAAATGAAGGCGAAGCTGGTCATCAGAATGGGCCGCAAGCGCAGGCGCGCCGCCTGAATCGCCGCTTCCACCAGACCCGTGCCGCGCGCCACGGCGGCTTCGGCGAATTCCACGATGAGGATGGCGTTCTTCGAGGCGAGGCCCATAGTGGTCAACAGGCCCACCTGGAAATACACGTCGTTAGCCAGCCCGCGCGCCAGCACCGCCAGCGCCGTGCCCACCAGGCCCAGCGGCACGATCAAGAGCACCGAGAACGGCACCGTCCAGCTTTCATACAGCGCCGCGAGGCAGAGGAACACCACCACCAGCGAAATGGCGTAAAGATAGGGCGCCTGACCGCCAGAAAGCCGTTCCTGATAGGACAAGCCGCTCCAGGCCACCGCGATGCCGGGGATGGAGGCGGCGATTTCCTCCACCCGGTCCATCGCCTGCCCGCTGCTGACGCCCGGCGCGGCGTCGCCTTGCGCTTCGAAGGACGAGGACCCGTTGAAGCGCCCCAGCGTCGCCGGCGCCTGCGTCCAGCTTACCTGGGCGAAGGACGAGAACGGCACCATGTCGCCATTGCCCGAGCGCACGAACCAGCTCGCCAGATCTTCGGGCCGGCTGCGGTAAGGCGCATCGCCTTGCACGTAGACGCGCTTGACGCGGCCACGGTCGATGAAGTCGCCCACGTAGCTGCCGCCCCAGGCGGTGGAGAGCGTGGAATCCACTTGCGAATAGGTGAGGCCGAGCGTGCCGACTTTTTGATCGTCCAGACTAATATTCAAGGTCGGGGTATCGGGCAGTGAATTCAGGCGCACGCCGGTGAGCAGGGGATCGTTACGCGCGATGTTGACGAATTGATTGGCGCTGCTATTGAACTCCTGCCGGCTCAGCCCGCCGACGTTGAGCAATTGCGCGGTAAAGCCGCTCGACTGCCCCATGCCGCGGATGGGCGGCGGATTGAGCGCGAAGAACTGCACGTCGCGCAGTTCCCGGCTCAAGGTTTGCGTCGCCCGCTGCGTAATCGCCCCGGCGCTGTCTTTTTCCGCCGTGCGCTTATCCCACGGAGCAAACGACACGAAACCGCGCCCCGCGTTCTGCCCAGCGCCGGACTGGCCTTGGCCGAGAATCGTCATCAGCGTGTTGAGGTTGTCTTTTTCCTCCGTCAGAAAATAGTTCTCAATGGTCTCCACCGCCGCCAAGGTGCGCGCTTGCGTGGCGCCCGGCGGCAGGGTGTATTGCAACTGCGCGCTGCCTTGGTCTTCCTGCGGCAGGAAGCTGGTGGGCAAGAGCAAAAATGCGCCCGCCAGAACCACCAGCAGGCAGGCATAAACTACCAGCGCCGAGCGGGTGTGCGTGATTACCTGGCGCACGGCGCGGGCGTAGCGGTCGGCGTTACGGTTGAACCAGGCGTTGAAGCGGCGGCCAAAGCGCGCCAACAGGCGATCAAACCAGCTACCGTGCAATTCTTCCTCGCCCGGCGCCTTCAGCAAGGTGGCCGCCAAGGCTGGCGAGAGCACCAGCGCGATGATCACCGACAACACCATCGACGACACGATGGTGATCGAGAACTGCCGGTAAATAACCCCCACCGAGCCGCCGAAAAACGCCATCGGCAGGAACACCGCCGACAATACCAAGGCGATGGCGATCAGCGCCGTTTGCACCTGATCCATGGAACGGATGGTCGCCTCGCGCGCGCTGATGCCCGGTTCCTCGGTCATGATGCGCTCGACGTTTTCCACCACCACGATGGCGTCGTCCACCAAGAGGCCCACCGACAATACCAGCGCGAACAAGGTCAGCACGTTGACGCTGAAACCCGCCACCGCCAGCACGCCAAAGGTGCCGAGCAGCACCACCGGCACCGCGATCGCCGGAATCAAGGTGGCGCGCCAGCTTTGCAGAAACACGAACATGACCAAGACCACCAGGAAGCTGGCCTCGATCAAGGTGACGACGACTTCGTGGATCGACAGTTCAATAAACGCGGTGCTGTCGTTGGGGAAGCCCAGCTTGTAGCCGGGCGGAAAATTTCTGGACTGCTCGATAAACGTCGCGCGCACCAGTTCGGCGGTGCTCAGCGCGTCGGCGCCAGGCGCGAGCTGAATCGACATGCCGGAGGCGGGGTAGCCGTTGAGCCGGTTGAAGGTCAAATAGTTTTCGCTGCCCAATTCCACCCGCGCCACGTCTTCGAGCAGCACGCGCGAACCGTCGG
>JAITMI010000225.1 GCA_031277435.1 Pseudomonadales bacterium | reverse complement strand
GGCAGGATCGCCTTGGTGCGCGGCGTGATGGCCGCCTCCATGCACGCCGGGTCGATATTGAGCGTAACCGGATCGACATCGACCAGCACCGCATCCGCCCCCAGGTAGCGGGTGACTTCCACCGTCGCGGTAAAAGTCAGCGTGGGCGCCACCACCTCATCGCCCGGCCCCACGCCGATCGCCTCCAGCGCCAGATGCAGCCCGGCGGTGGCGGAATTGACGGCGATGGCGTGCAGCCCGCTTGCACTACCGACATCACCGTTGGCCAGAAATACCGCCAATTCCCGCTCGAACGCGCGCGTCTCCGGCCCGGTCGTGACCCAGCCCGACCGCAGCACGCGCACCACGGCGTCGATTTCAGCCTGGCCGATGTCTGGGCGCGCGAAAGGAATGAAGGCGGAATCGGTCATGCCATTTTGCGTTGCGGGTTAAACGCTATACATATAAAACACCGTTTCCGAAAGAAATTTGAACCTCAGAGCCTGTTCGCAATTCCGGCGCGCCCGCACGCCCGCGCTGGAATTGCAAACAGGCTCTAACGCCTAAATTAACCGGCGCGCCGTAGGCGCGTCCGGGTTGAATGAATGAAAGGGACTTCCCCGTCCCGAGTGCCCCGCGCGATTGCGGAATACGGCATCAAAGTGCCACGATGGGAAGTGTTGCATCTCATCAACTCACTCGTTTTTTTGGAAGGGGAAGTCCATGACTATCGTAACCGTAGGCATCGATCTGGCAAAGAACGTTTTTGCCGTCCATGGCGTGAATGCGGCAGGCAAGCCCGAGTTGGTCCGCCCAAACGTCAAGCGCGACAAGCTGCTCGAACTCATCGCATCCTTGCCGCCGTGCCTGATCGGCATGGAAGCGTGCTGCGGCGCCCACCACTGGGCCAGAGAGTTTGAGAAGCTCGGCCACACGGCGCGTCTGATGGCGCCGCAGTTCGTCGCCCCGTATCGTCTGTCGGGCAAGCGAGGCAAGAACGACGCGGCCGACGCGGCGGCCATCTGTGAAGCCGTCGCTCGACCAAACATGCGCTTGGTGCCGATCAAGAGCATCGAACAGCAATGCCAACTGATGGTGCACCGCACCCGCCAGGGGTTCGTCGAGCAACGCACAGCAGCGTTCAATCGCATACGAGGCCTGTTGTCGGAACTGGGGATCGTGCTGCCCCTGAAGGCGCAGACGGTGCGGCGCGAGGCGCTGGCCTGCCTGGAAGATTTGCCGGGCTATGCGAACACCGTGATCGGCGATCTGCTTGGCGAAGTCAGCCGGCTGGACGATCGCATCGCGCAGTACGACCGCCACATCGCCGACATGGCGCGCCAAAGCCCGTCGGCGCAGCGGTTGAAGCAACTCAGCGGCATCGGCGAGTTGACGGCCACGGCGATGGTCAGCACAGTGGGCAACGGCAGTGAGTTTGAGTGTGGCCGCTCCTTGAGCGCCTGGCTGGGTCTGGTGCCCAGTCAATACAGCTCTGGCGGCAAAGAGCGATTGGGGCGGATCAGGAAGTCAGGGGATTCGTACCTGCGCAGTCTGCTGGTGATGGGAGCGCGAGCGGTGCTGGCGGCGGCGATGAACGGCGCCAACCCGAAACAAGACCGGCTCAGCCGCTGGGCGCGCAGCGTGGCCGAGCGGCGGGGTTACTGGCGAGCGGTGGTGGCGATCGCGGCGAAGAATGCGCGGCTGTGCTGGGCGGTGTTGCGGCGAGGCGAGCAGTTCAGGATGCCGGCGTGAACACTGGCGAGAAGCGCACAGGAAAAAGCTCAGTTGAACAGGAGGATTAGCAAACCGCCGCGTGAAGGCAGTCGTTGATGAGCAAAGGTTGGACCTGCGCCGGGGAATGCTTGGCTAATATGTCGGAGTCAATGGCAGAAATGCAGAAACCCGATGAACGAATGGAGCCCCTGGCGCGCGTCTTTCATCAGGGCACACGCCAAAGAGAAGGCGGCGAATGACCGTTTGTAGTAACGCCGTCCGCACCCTTTGCCAAAGCATCGACGCGCTGCATGCGCAAGGCTGAAAGCTGATCTGGAGAAGGAATTGAAAACCGTGCCTGGGTCTATCGCGACGCGATAGACCCAGGGAGATTTATTGCTTGCAAAGATGGGGAAGCCCTTGTAGCCATGTTAGGCCACGCTCAGTTCAAGCCTGCTAACCCTCTGTAAATTGACATTTTGGCGAGCCAGCCAAAGATCATGGGAATCTTGCATGGCGAGCCAGCTTTCTGGGCTACGCCCAATAGCCTTGGCCAAGCGCAGCGCCATCTCAGGAGTCACCCGGCTGACGCCCTTGAGGATGCGGCTCAAGGTCGAGGTCGCCACGTCCAGCCTAGCGGCAAGCTGACGGCCACTGATACCGTTGGGCTCAAGATAGACGGCGGTGATGAACTCGCCAGGATGAGGAGGATTGTGCATAGTCATTCGTGATAGTCCTCGTAGTTCAAAACATAGGCGTTCCCGTCCCTGAACTCAAACGTCACTCGCCAGTTGCCATTGACCGTAACAGACCAGCGCCCCCTAGACTCGCCTTTGAGCGGGTGAAGGCGGAAGCCAGAAATATCCATATCATCAACTGTTTGCGCCGTATCCAAGGCGGCAAGCTGCATCCGAAGTCGTTTGGCATGACTGGCCTGAACGCCGGACGTGCTGCCTGTGCAATGCGGGAAGCTGATCTGGAGAAAGAAAAATTGAGAACTGTGCCTGGGTTTATCGCTGCGCGATAAACCCAGGGAGATTTATTGCTTGCAAAGATGGGGAAGCCCT
>JAITMI010000169.1 GCA_031277435.1 Pseudomonadales bacterium | reverse complement strand
TCCGCGTCAGCCGTCACCAAGGGCAGGCACGGGAGCCTGCCCCTACAGTGCCATGTCTTACTCTTATAGCGGCTGTGTATTCTGCGTTTGTTTCGCGGATGTGGCGACCGGCGGCTTGTGCTGGGGAAGGAGCCGCACTCAACTTCTCACTTCTCAGCCCTCTAAGTTTCCACATTTTTTCCCCTATTGCTTCCCATACAGGGACAAGGCATGATACGGCGCTATAAGAACAGCGAAGTTGCTGGCGGTTTCTACCACTATCAGGCATTAATAGCGCATCTATCATGAAATATTATTCCGCCTCTGGTCACTCACTCCCGCAGCAGGATCACCTGCATGCGCGCGACATCCTGAGCCTCAATACCGAGTTCTTCTCGGTGGAGGTCGATCCTCTGGATCTGACGACTTACCACGCGGAAGGCGAAGTGCTGGGGCTCGGCCCCTTGACGCTGGCGCGCATCGATTCCACCGGCGCCATCGTGTCGCGCCGGCAGGAGGAATATCTCAATCCCGACTTCAAGCGTTACAGCCTGTTCGTGGCGCTGGAGGGTGAGACGATCATTTCCCATCACCTGGGCATGAGCGAATTGCGAACCGGCCACTTCGTGCTGATCGATAATTCCTACCCGCGCTCGATGTTCGTGCCCAACTGGCTGTCGCTGTTACAAGTGAACATTCCCCGGCAGGTGCTGACGCACTACCTGCAAGAACCACAGCAATACGAAGCCCTGGTGCTGAGCAGCGCCGCAGCGCCCAGCGGAGCCTACAATAGTATCAACCATAGCACCGACAACCCGCTGTTCGGCATGTTGCTGTCGAGTTGGGAGAAGCTCAAAGTCGGCAGCCTCAGCGAATTCGTGCCGGCGATCTGCGATAACTTATTGCGCCGCATCGCCGAAGCCTACACCGGCCATGTGCAGCAGCACACCACCAGCCGCAAGGCGCGCCGCATCACGCAAGTCCGAGAGTTGATAGAGGAACGCTTGTTTGACCCCGAACTGTCGGTGGAAGCCGTCGCCGACGGCCTGAACGTCAGCTCACGCTATCTGCGCGCGCTGTTCATGAAGTCCGAAAAAATTTCGCATTACATTTTGCGGCGGCGTCTGGAGGAATGCGCGCGGCTGTTGAGCGACCCCAGGCAACAGCAGCAATCGATCACCAACATCGCCTTCAACTGCGGCTTCAACAGCATGGCGCATTTTTCCCGCACCTTCAAAAAAGCCTACCAAGTAACGCCACGCGACTACCGGCGGCATCACCTGCATGGGGCGCTTCAAGTGCGGGAGTGAAATCGCCGCCCTATCGGCGCCCTCTCGCCGCAATTTGTCACACGCAATTCGCCACCCGCTATGGCTACATCACGGGGTATAACGCGCCAAGCGTTCCAGCATAGTTTTATTCAGGAGTTTTTTACCGAACAATTCACGGTAAGTAACTGTTTTTTCCTTGCCTTCGGTTTTCAGCTTTTCCAGCGTGGCAAGGGCCGTTTCCTGCTCTAGCAGCAAATCCGCGTAACACTGCATCAGGCCCAACGCTACATTGAGCGCGGCCAGCCGGTTATTGACCAGAGAAACTTGCGCCGAACCTGCTTTTAATTTTGGCGCGCATTTTTCCAATTTACCCACCAGCGATTGCAGCGTCGCCGCGGCTTTTTCCAGTTCGTTTATTTCCACTCGCTTGTTCCGCACGATTGGAGCGTCCTTGCTCCCATCCGCTTGCTATACCAGCGTAGGCAACTCGCTTTCCACCGGCAAACGCCGTACCCGCTGGCCCGTGGCGGCGAACACCGCGTTGACCAGCGCTGGCGCGATGGCGGGCGTGGCGGTTTCGCCGATGCCGCCTGGCGCCGCTTCGCCGGAGTTGATGATGACGACGTCGATTTCGGGCATCTCATCCATGCGCAGCGCGTCGTAGTTGTGGAAGTTGCTTTGCTGCACGCGGCCATTTTCCAGCGTGATTTCACCGCGTAAGGCTGCGGTCAAGCCATAGACGATGCCGCCTTGCATCTGCTGTTTCAATGTCACCGGATTGATCACCTGGCCGCAGTCGATCGCGCAAGTCACCTTGTGCACGCGCACGCGGCCATTTTCAACCGATACTTCCGCAATCTGCGCGTTGTGCGAACCAAAGCAACTGACGCAGGCCACGCCGCGATAACGCCCCGGCGCTGGCGCTTCGTTCCAGCCGGCGCGCTCGGCGGCCACTTGCAAGGCGTTGCGCAAACGCGGCGCGCCTTCGAGCAAACGCAGGCGCAATTCCACCGGGTCTTTACCACCGGCGGCGGCGATTTCATCGAGAAAGGCTTCCATAAAATACACGTTCTGCGACGCGCCCACGCTACGCCAGAAATTGGTGGGCACATCGAGTTCAAGCGCCGTGTATTCAAAATGCTGCGCGGCGATGGCGTAATCGTTGTCGGCCATCCCCGCCACCCCTTCGCGGTCGAGACCATTGCGCAGCGGCTGAAAATGCTGGCACGTCGCGTGGCCGCGCAGCGCCACTGGCCAGCCTTCGCTATCCAATGCCGCCTCAAGCTGCACCATCGAACACGGGCGGTAACGATCCTGCTGTACGTCGTCCTCGCGGCTGTAAAGCAGGTTTACCGCGCGGCCGGACACCATGGCGATTTCCGCCGCCTCGCTGTAGACGTTGCCGCCGCCGCGGCTGCCGAAACCGCCGCCGATGAACAAGGTATTCACCTTCACCCGCTCCTCCGGCAAGCCCGTTACCTGCATCGCGCCCTGCTGGCACAAACCGGGAATCTGCGTGCCGCTCCACATCTCGCAGCCATCTGCGTCCACTCGCGCCGTGGCATTGGGCGGCTCCAGCGTGGTATGGGCGAGATAAGGCACTTCATAGGTGGCCGACACGCGCTGCGCCGCGTTCGCGAACGCGCCGTCCACGTCGCCTTCCGAACGCGCCACCGCGCCGGGCGTGCGCAAAAGTTCAAGCTGCATCTCGCGGATGCGCGCCGAGGACAAATCCGCGCTCGCGCCCAAATCCCATTCAATATCGAGCAGTTTACGGCCTTCAAGCGCCGCCCAGGTATTTTGCGCCAGCACCGCCACGCCACGGCTCACCTGCACCACGTCGAGCACGCCAGGGAACGCCAGCGTGCGCGAAGCGTCGAAGGAAAGCGCCTTGCCGCCGAATACGGGGCAGCGTTCCAAAACGGCGAAAGCCATGTCTGGAATGCGCTGATCGATGCCGTAGCGTGCCTGGCCGGTGATCTTGGCCAGTGTGTCGCGGCGCGGCATGTCCTTGCCGATCAAACGGTATTGTTCTGGAGATTTTAGACTGACCGTTTCCGGTACCGGCACCTGCGCCGCTTCGCTGGCCAGTTCGCCATAACTGAAGGAAGCGCCATCGTCGATACGCAATACGCGGCCATTTTCCGCCCGCGTTTGCGCCAGATCCACATTCCAACGCCGCGC
>JAITMI010000030.1 GCA_031277435.1 Pseudomonadales bacterium | reverse complement strand
ATTGGGTGTACTATTGGCCCATGTTCCGCACCGACACCCTCCAGATCACTCCCCACATCCTGGGATTGATCGCCAAAATCGATGAATTCAAGGGCGCCTGGCGCGCGCTGGGCACGCTCGCGCCGGAGCGGCTGACGGCTTTGCGCAAGGTGGCGACCATCGAAAGCATTGGCTCTTCCACCCGTATCGAGGGCAGCAAGCTCACTGACCGCGAGGTTGAGCGGCTATTGTCCGCGCTTAGCATTCAGCGTTTCGATTCGCGCGACGAGCAGGAAGTCGCGGGTTACGCCACGCTGATGGACTGGGTGTTCAACGCCTGGCGCGACATCAGCTTCAGCGAAAACCACCTCAAGCAACTGCATCAGATTCTGCTGGAATTCAGCCAGAAGGATGAGCGCCATCGCGGCAATTACAAAACCAGCCCCAACAGCGTGGCGGCCTTCGATGAAAACGGCGTGCAGCTTGGCATCGTGTTCGAAACCGCCTCGCCCTTCGACACGCCGCGCTTGATGCGCGAATTGGTGAGCTGGGTCAATGACGAGCGTGAAAAGGCCCTGCTGCACCCGCTTTTGATCGTTGGCATCTTCGTGGTGGTGTTTTTGCAAATCCACCCGTTTCAGGACGGTAACGGCCGGCTCAGCCGTGCGCTGACGACGCTGCTGTTGCTGCAAGCCGGTTATGCCTACGTGCCTTATAGCTCGCTGGAAAGCGTGATCGAAGCCAACAAGGAAGCCTACTACCTCGCGCTGCGCCAGACCCAAGGCACGATTCGCACTGATGCGCCGGATTGGCAGCCTTGGCTGTTGTTTTTTCTGCGTTCGCTGGCGGAACAAGTGCGGCGGCTGGAACAGAAAGTCGAGCGCGAAAGAATCCTGCTGGCGGCGCTGCCGATGTTATCGCTGCGGATCGTCGAGTTCGCCCGCGAGCATGGCCGCGTCACGATGGCGGACGCGATCACGCTGACCGGCGCCAGCCGCAATACCTTGAAGCTGCACTTTCGTGAGCTGGTCGCGGGGAATCAATTGCAACAGCACGGCAAGGGGCGCGGTGCGTGGTATGACGTGAAGTGAAAAAGACGGCTCAAGGCTGAGCCCAAAATAAAAAGGGAGCCTGGCGGCTCCCTTCCGTGAACGGCAGTTCCAAGCGGAACTGTCTTCGACTAATCGAGACAGGGTGTTGTTTGGATCTCAATCCGATCTCAACCCAGCGCAACCGCGTATGCGGCTTGCGCGTCAACGGACACACCAATATCCACTTGGAACTTACACATACCACTAGACATTGGATCACCTCCTTTACCTATCAGTTGAACACGGGCGGGAAACTACTGAGGTCGCTGGGGGCTGTCAACTCTTTGTGAGAATTTTGTTAAAAATTTTGTCAAGGATTTGAGCCAAGAGGCTGATCCATTCCTGACGGAGCGGTTTCAAGCAGCGTCAAGCGGGCTTGCAAGCGGTCCAAACGCAGCTCGAATTCACGCAAGCCCTGGTAGAAGGCCGCTACTTCGCCGCGCGCCGGGGTGAGGCCGCTTTCCTGGGTGAGATAGCCGGCCAAATCCTCGCGCAAGCGCATGCCGCTGTGATCCAAGGCCGCTGAAGCGCCGCGCGCGGCCTGGCCGAATGCGGCGGCGGGCAGATCGCCGGTGAAGCGGCTGAGCTGGTATTCCCAATCGCAATCAAGTTGCGTGAGCGCTTCACGCAGGCCGCTCACCAGCGCGGCGCTGCCCTGTAGCGTCACGCCGCTGCCGTACAGGCTGTGCGTATCGCCGCCTTTGGCGAGCAGCTTGATGAGATCGCGCGCGGAGCCTTCGAGCGTGGCGTCGGGCACGGCGCCAGAGATCGCGCTCACGCTCAGCTTGCCAGCGTGGACGCCGATATAAAGGCACAGCGACGGTTCGCGGCAGCGGATTGCCAGCGTGCGCCCCCGCCAAGGCGCTAGCCGCCGCTCGCTGAGCGGATCAAGCGCCAACAGCGCGTTGAGCGCGGCGGCGGCGGGCAGGAGCAAGGCGTTCTGTAATAGCGGCAGCGACATCACTCGCCATCTCGATAGCCGATGTGGATGGCGCAGATGCCGCCCATCACATCGTGGTAATCACAGCGCTGAAAACCCGCCGCCAGCACCATGTTTTTCAGCGTCTCTTGATCCGGGTGCATACGGATCGATTCCACCAGGTATTGATAGCTGGCGGCATCGTTCAATACCGCCTTGCCCGCCAGCGGCCACAGCTTGGAATAAAGATCGTAGGCTTTGCTCAAGAGCGGACTCTGCGGCGTCGAGAATTCCAGAATCAGCGCGCGGCCACCCACCTTGCACACGCGGTACATCGAGCGCAGCGCGGCGTCCTTGTCGGTGACGTTACGCAGGCCGTAGGCGATGCAGATGCAATCGAAACTCTGATCGGCGAACGGCAGCGCCTCGGCGTTGGCGAGGCTGTAGCGGATGTTGCCCGCATTGCCGGCGTCGATGATGCGATCACGGCCCACGCGCAACATGGATTCGTTGATGTCGGCCAGCACCACTTCCCCCTCCATGCCCACGCGCGGGGAGAACAGCAAACTGAAATCGCCCGTACCGCCCGCCAGATCCAGCACGCGCTGCCCCGGACGCACCGCGCTCAACTCCAAGGCAAAACGCTTGATGAGCCGGTGCGTGCCGAGCGACACCACGTCGTTCATCACGTCATATTTGCGCGCCACCGAATGAAACACGCCGCCCACCAGCGCGGCTTTTTCCTCTACCGGCACCTGGCGGTAACCGAAGTGCGTGGTGTTGGGATTAGGATTGTGGTCGTTCATGTCCTCACTCCTTCGGCTTCAGCGGCATGATGTTGATCACCTGCACCGCCGGGTCCGCCGGTTCGCGGCGCGCGCCGGCGGCGTTGAGGCGGTCGAGATAGTCTTGCCACAGGCACGTTTGGTTTTCGCCCAATTCGCGCAGGTAGTCCCAGGTGTAGATGCCGGTGCCGTGGCCGTCGTCGAAATGCAGTTTTACGCCGTAATGGCCCACCGGTTCAATTTCCGTCAGCTTTACCCAGCGCTTGCCCACTTGCAGCACTTC
>JAITMI010000162.1 GCA_031277435.1 Pseudomonadales bacterium | reverse complement strand
TGCTGGACATCGCGCTGCATCCTGATTTCGCCAACAATTCCCTGCTATATTTTTCTTATTCAAAACCAGACGTTCAAGACCCCGCGCTGGCGACCACCGCCGTGGCCCGCGCCCGCTGGGATGGCGCGCGGCTCAACGACGTACAGGATATTTTCGTCGGCGAAGCCTGGTACAGCCCGGCCATCTCGCGCGAAAACGGTCGCTGCTGCGGCCAGCCGCCCTCCGATGTCAGCTACGGCTCGCGGCTCGAATTCGACGCCGAGGGCCATTTATTTTTAACGCTCGGCGACCGCGGCTGGGGCGAGATGGCGCAAGAAGGCATGGTGCACATGGGCAAGATCGTGCGCATCAATGACGACGGCTCGGTTCCCGCCGACAATCCCTTCATCGGCCAGCAAGGTTATCACCCGACGCTGTGGACGCTCGGCCATCGTAATCCGCTCGGTTTGGCCATCAACCCAGGCAACGGCGATATTTGGGCGGCGGAATTCGGCCCCTCGGGCGGCGACGAATTAAATCTCATTCAAAAAGGCGCGAATTACGGCTGGGCTCTGGTATCGAAGGGCGTGCACTACAGCGGTGATCTCACTCCCCTGGGCCACGATTCCCCGCCCGGCATGGAAGAACCGGTGCTGTATTGGGTGCCTTCCATCAATCCAGGTAACTTAGCGTTCTATAACGCCGATGCCTTCCCCGCCTGGAAAGGCAATTTATTGATGAGCACGCTCAGCGGTTCGGTGCGGCGCTTCACCTTTGATGATAACGGCAAGCCAGTCGAAGCCGAACGCATGTTGAGCGAAATCGCGCAGCGTTTCCGTGATATTACCGTCGGGCCGGATGGTTATCTTTATTTGCTGACGGATGAGCCTGATGGGGTGATGTTGCAAGTCAGGCCGCAATAAAATTAAAAATTATTCGTAGGATTCGGCGATGAATTTTGGTCTTTTTTCCACCCTCTCCCCCACCCTCTCCCGCCAGCGGGAGAGGGAGTACAGCGGCTATCGCGACAAGAATTATTCCTGGCGCTGCATCCAGACGGCCCCCTCTCCCGCTGGCGGGAGAGGGCGGGGGAGAGGGTGGATAGCCAGCTTCCTGCTCTACGCCGCCAGCGCCGCCCTGGCGCAAAACGCGCCAGTATTCACCGCTGAACAAGCGGAAGCGGGGCGCGCGCTTTATCAGCGCGACTGCGCCTCTTGTCATGGCGACAATCTCGATGATGGCCGCTTCGGCCTGCCGCTGCGCGGGGCGGCTTTTCGCAACCGCTGGGCCGGGCATCCGCTACAGGAATTATTCGCGCTGACCCGCGACTCCATGCCGCCCGCCGCGCCCGGCAGCTTGAGTAATGGCGACTACGCCGCCCTCTTGGCCTTCCTGTTGCAAGCCAATGCGGTGGAACCGGGGCCGAGCGCTCTGCCCGCCGAGGAGCGGCAACTGTTCGCCCTCAATTTCCCCGGCGTTTTGATTCCCCAGCAGCAGCAGTTACGCACCAACACGCTCGGCGTCGCCGCTGGCACCGCCTTGCCCGCCTGGCCGGCGGCGGCGAATCCGCTTGATGCCATCACGCCCGTCAGCGACGCCATGCTGGCCAATCCCGCCGCCGCGGACTGGCTGACCTGGCGCCGCGCGCAGGATGGCCTGGGGTTCAGCCCGCTGGCGCAAATCACCCCAAGCAACGTGGCGACGCTGAAAAGCGCCTGGTCGCTGGCCCTGCCGCCCGGCCCCAATCTCGCCACGCCCTTGGTGCATGACGGGGTGCTTTTCGTGCACGGCTACGGCGACCACGTACAAGCGCTCGACGCCAAAACCGGCGATGAACTCTGGCATTACGCGCGCCGCCTGCCCGACTCGCGCGCGCCGAGCGTCAAGCGCAACATGGCGCTGTATGGCGACAAGCTGTATCTGGCCACCTCCGATTTCCACCTCATCGCGCTCGACGTAAAAAGCGGCGCGCTGGTGTGGGACTATGCCTTCGAGCAGGCCCCAGGGCGCTGGGAAATGACCGGCGGCCCGCTGGTGGCAAAGGGCAAAGTCATGCAAGGTTTTGCCGGCCAGGGCGCGGGCGGCCCTTATATTGTGGGGCTTGATGCCGAGAGCGGCGCGGAACAGTGGCGTTTTTACACCGTCGCGCGCCCCGGCGAGCCGGGCGGCGAATCGTGGAACGGCCTGCCGCTGGAGCAGCGCTCCGGCGGTTCGATCTGGACCGCTGGCACTTATGACGCCGAACTCGGCCTGGCCTTCTTCGGCCCCGGCCCCACCTACGACACCGAGCCGCTGCGCAAGCCCCTCAACCAAAGCGGCATCACTAACGATGCGCTCTACACCGACGCCACGCTGGCGCTCGACCCGGACAACGGCCAGCTCGTGTGGCATTACCAGCATCTGCAAAACGATCAATGGGATCTCGACTGGGCTTTTGAACGCCAAGTCGTGAACTTGCCCGGCACAGATGGCGCAACGCATAAATACGTCATCACCGCCGGCAAACCCGGCATCTACGACGTGCTGGACGCCGCCACCGGGCGCTATGCGCGCTCCTTCGACATGGGCTTGCAGAATTTCATCGTCGCCATCGACCCGGTCACTGGCGTCAAAACCGTCAACCCGGAACTCGTACCCGGCGATGGACGCAAAGTCACGGTCTGCCCGCACGCGGTAGGCGGGCGCAACTGGCTGCCCAGCGCGTATGACCCGCAAAACGGCATCGTTTACGTGCCAGCGGTCGAATCCTGCATGGACATGACGCCGGTCGAAGCCGGTGGCCGCGGCTTTCTTTCCAGCGGCGTGCGCCTCAGCGTGATAGCGCGCCCCGATAGCGATGGCCGCTATGGCCGCATTCAAGCGCTCGACGCCCAAAGCGGCGCCACCTTGTGGACCGCACGCCAACGCGCCCCGCAAACCACTGGCGTATTGGCTACCGCAGGCGGGGTGATTTTCGCCGGCGCGCTGGATCGCCGCCTCAGCGCCTACGACGCCAAGGACGGCGCCCTGCTCTGGCAAAGCCGCCTCAGCGACGTGCCGAATTCCGCGCCGATTTCCTACAGCGTGGACGGCAAGCAATACATCGCGATGGTGGTGGGTTACGGCGGCATACAACCGGTGACTTTCGCCAGTCTGGTCCCCGAAATCCCGCTGCCAGTGGCGCGCAGTTCCTCTATTTTCGTGTTCGAGTTGCCCTGAATCTTGACCCGGACGGGAACCGGCGAGCGGGATTCGTTGTTACAATCGCCGCCCAGACCTGCACTCAAAGCATCCACCGCGCAATGCGTTACCACTATCGCCCAGCGCGTTACCCCTTCCCCCGCTTGCGGGGGAAGGTTGGGATGGGGGCATGATGGCCCGCCCCCTCCCCCACCCTCCCCCGTAAACGGGGGAGGGAGTAAATGCGGCCCGTGCAGGAACGGACAAAGACCCAGCGGAGGGATCGGACATGAAAAAGCTCCTCGTTTTTCTCGGCAGTTTGATTGGACTCGTGCTAGTGCTAGCAATCGGCGCCCTGGCCTATGTGCTCACCTTCGACCTCAACGCCAACAAGGCGCTCATCGCCAGCAAATTTCAGGAAGCCACCGGGCGCACGCTCACGCTTGATGGGCAAATCGAATGGTCCCTCTACCCCTGGCTCGGCCTGACGCTGAACCAGGTCAGCATCGGCAACGCCGAGGGTTTCAGCGCCACGCCGCTGTTGCGCGCCAATCACCTGCAAGCGCGGGTGAAACTCTTGCCGCTATTCAATAAGGCCATCGAAATCGACACCATCCGCCTCGACGGCGTAGCCTTGAACCTCGAAGTACACGCCGATGGCGGCAACAACTGGAACTTCAGCGCCGCGCCCGCTACAAGCTCCACGCCCAGCGCTGATAATGGCGGCGGCATCGGCATCACCAACTTCATCCTCGGCGGCGTGGACATTCGCGACACCTCGCTGATCTACGACGATCAAGCCGCCAACACCCATTACGAAATCAACGGTCTAAATTTACAAATCGGCGAACTGATCTACGGCGAACCGCTCGACATCCGCATGAGCCTCGATGCCAGCTCGCGCGTTCCACAACTGGGCGCCGCGCTGACGCTCAATGGCACCGTGCTCTATGACCTCGACAACGAACGCTACGACCTCAACCCGCTGGCGCTCAGCGCCAACTTGAGCGGCCCCGCCGTGCCGGGCGGCGCCGCCGCGCTCACGCTCGATGGCGCCTTCAGCGCCGACCTCGCCGCCGACACCTTATCGCTGCCGCGACTGCAACTTAGCGCACTCGGCAATCAGCTCAGCGCCACGGCGCAAGTGAGCAAGCTCAGCTCCGGCGCGCCCGCGCTACAGGCCACGCTCAACGCCAGTGGCGACGACCTCGCCGTACTTTTGCGGCTCGCGGGCCAGAATGAATTGGCGCAGCAAGTGGCCAGCCTCGGCAATCGCTTCGACATACAAAGCACGCTGAACGCCGACCTTGGCGCTGGCACGCTGGCCCTGCCGCAATTGTCGGCCACGCTGCTAGGCGCCAGCATCGCCGGCAAACTCGACGCGCAGCGCATCAATACCGCCACGCCCGCGTTCAGCGGCGAACTCAACGCGCAAGGCCCCGACCTGCCGCTACTCTTGCAAGTCGCCGGGCAACTGCAAGGCGCGCAAAGCGCACTGAATGGCTATGGTCAACAACTGCGCGGCTTACGCGACCGTTCGTTCCGTATACAAAGCAGTTTCAGCGGCGACTTGCAACGCGGCAACCTCAGCCTGCCAGCGCTCGACGCCGCGCTGCTCGGCTTCACGCTGCAAGGCCAGCTCGACGCGCAAGACATGAATCGCGGCGGCAACGTCAACGGCAGCTTCAACCTGCGCGGCGATGATCTGCGCGAATTTTTGACCGCTTTAGGCCAAACGGATCTGGCGCAGGCCGCCCAGGCGCTCACGCTGCAAGCCGAAGTCAAAGGCAGCGGCGGCAGTTTCGCCATCAGCCCGCTTGATCTGAGTCTGGTGGTCACGGGGCCGCAAGTGGGCAATCAGCCGCAAACGCTCAGCCTCAAGGCCGACACCAACGTCAATCTCGACGCCGAACGCCTCAACGTGGACGCCTTCACCCTCAGCGGGCTCGGCCTCGCGCTCAACGGCAAGGTACAAGTGAATGCCTTTTCCGGCAGCCAGCTCAACTACCAAGGCCAAGTGCAAGTGCCCGCGTTCGACGCGCGGCGGCTCATGAACCAGCTTAATTTGCCGCTGGAAACCGCCGACAATACGGTGCTGCAACAAGTCGCGCTCAATGCCAATTTCACCGGCGGCGCCAACAATTTCGCGCTCGATGATTTCAGCCTGAAACTCGACGATAGCCAGCTCACTGGCATGTTGAACCTCAACGACCTGAGTGCCCTGGCCGGTAATTTCCGGCTCGACATCGATGCCATTGATGTTGATCGCTATCTCGCGCCGCCAGTGGAAGCAAGCGACGCCAGCTCCAGCGGCGGCGATGACGCGCTACCGGTAGACACGCTGAAAACCCTCAACGTACAAGGCGACATCAACGCCGGTCAGCTCGCCATCAGCGGTTTGAAAATGCAGGACATCAGCCTGCGCATCGCGGCGGCGAACGGCAAACTGGCGCTCAATCCCATCGCCGCCACGCTGTACCAAGGCCGTTTCAACGGCGACATTCAACTCGACGTTGCCGGTCAAGAACCCCGCGCCCAGGTCAACACCACGCTGACGAACATCGAACTATTGCCGCTACTGCAAGACTTCATGGACAGCGACTACCTCAGCGGCAAAGGCTCGGTGCAATTGGCGCTCACCAGTGGCGGGGGCAGCATCAACGATCTCAAGCGCGGCCTCAATGGTTCTGGATCGATCAATCTAACCGATGGCGTGCTCAGCGGCATCGACGTCGGCAATACCCTGGCGCGCGTCGAAACCATGATCCGCAACAAACAATTGATGCAATTGAATCAACAAGGCGGCCAAACGCCGTTCCAAACCTTCGCCGCCACGCTCAACGTGGCAAGCGGCGTCATCAGCACCCGTGATCTCGTCATCAGCGCGCCCGACTGGGGCATCACCGGCAACGGCACGCTGGCGAATCTCAACGACGACAGCATCAACTTCAATCTGGTGGCGCTGATGCAAGAAGGCACGCTCAACGCCGACGGCAGCGAATACCAGGTCGGCGGCCACGCCCTGCCCATCGCCTGCACCGGCAACCTCAGCGGCCCCCGCTGCCTGCCCGACGTGCAAGCCATCTTCACCGCCGCCGTAGGCAACGCCGTACAAGAGCGCGTCACCGATCTCTTACGCGACCGCCTCGGCGGCGGCCAACAGCAACCACAACAAAACCAAGCCGCCCCCGCTACCGGCCAAGAAACTCAGGAACAACCACAACAGCAAGCACCATCCACCGAAGATCGCGTCCGAGATGCCCTGCGCGGATTGTTACGCTAATTCTTGAACAAAACGTAGGTTGGCGCTGAGCGCAGCGAAGCCCAACATAAAGATCAACCAAAACGGAGAATAACCCGGCGCACCAGAACAAACCCTGCTACACCACAAGACATGGCGCACTATGGAGCAGCCTGCCCGCATTGTGGTAGAGTGCCCCCGAAGCGCTCCCCGGCCCTTGCGTTACACAAGTCGTCAATGCCACTGATCCTTCTAGGACACCCCACGGAGCCAGTTGATAACAAAGACGTTTTTGAGAGGGAGCCTTGTATTTATGCCCTGATTTCAAAGGGATTAAGACGCAAAGAACGCCAACGCTGGCGTGAGTGATCCTTTCATTTATGCCCTGATTTCAAAGGGATTAAGACACACACCCATGGGCTCAAACGCCGATCCCACTTGTATTTAT
>JAITMI010000148.1 GCA_031277435.1 Pseudomonadales bacterium | reverse complement strand
CATGGAGGAAAACAGCGCGCCGCCTTGAAAGGCGACGCCGGTTTGCTTGCGCAATTGGTAGAGTTCCTTGGTGCTGGCTTTGACGATGTCGGCGCCGAGTACGTGAATGCTGCCTTGGGTGGGCGCCTTCAGGCCGAGAATGCAGCGCAAGAGCGTGCTCTTGCCGGTGCCGCTGCCGCCCATGATGACGCTGACTTTGCCGCTCGGCAGGTCGAGGTCGATGCCGTTGAGTATGCGGCGCGGGCCGTAATCGACGCTCAGGTTTCTGACTTCGATGGCGTTGACGGCGGCGCCGTTTTGGGGCCTGTCCGTGGAGGCTGCGGGGCTAGTCATGCGCTTAGGCCGGCAGCGTGGCCGCGAACTGATCGGCGCTGGTGTAAATGGCGAAAATCTTGTCGAGGCGGGTCAAGGTGAGCACCTGCATGGCGGGGCCGCTGACGTTGAGCAGGCCATAGCCGAGTTTGGCGGATTTGGCGGCCTGAAAACCTTCCACTAGTGAGGCGATGCCGGAACTGTCGATGTAGTTTATTTGCCCCATATCCACCAGCAGCGGTTTGCCGGCCTTGAGTGAGCCGAGGATGCTTTCGCGCAATTGCGGTGAGTAGTGCAGGTCTACTTCGCCGCTGAGCGTCAACAGGTCGTAGTTGGCTTCGGATGTGGTGTTGGCTTGCATGTAGGGTCTTTCTCGTCCTTCTGGTTGTACATTCGCGGCTCAGTCACGCGGGGTGCGCAGGCGCTTTTTCATTTGCAATACGTTGCGGCAATCGCTGTCGCATTCGATCAACTGCACTTCGTCCATCACTTCGTTGATGATGTGGCAGCCGAGCCCGCCGGGGCGGATTTCGTCCAGTGGCCGCGAGCGCATTTCTTCGCCGCGGGTCTTGTGCTGGGCGAAGTCGGTCAGCCGGAATACCACCATGTTGCCGCCGTGTTTTTCCACCTCAAGGATGATGTCGCCCGGTTCATCCTTGTAGGCGTGCTGAATGATGTTCATGCAGGCTTCGCCTACCGCGAGCAGCACGTAATTGACCATCTGTTCTGACTTGCTGCACGCGCGCAAGGTTTCGCGCAAACGCTCCCGCACCTGGCAGAGCTGGTCGGCGCGCGCGGGGAATTGAAATTCCAACAGCTTTTTGATTTTAGTCATAAGCCGTGCCTGGCTGCTTAAGCCTGGGGTTTTTCGACCAAGAGCACGGTAAGGTCATCGAAACTGTAATCCAGTTGCGATGCTTCCTGAGCCAGTTGCCGCAAGCGCTGCTCGCGGGGGAGCGGCGCTAAACGATCAATGAGCTGCTCCAGGCTATCCATGCCGCTATCCCTGTCATCGTTAGCCATGTTGCTAACCGTACCATCCGGCTGTCGAACTCTGGCCAATCCTTCGGAAAGGCCGTCAGTATACAAATACAGGCTGCCTTGGGCCAGCGTGAAGCGTTGTTCCTCAATGTCGAGCCCGCTGAGAATGCCGAGCGGCAGGGCGGAGGCGCCGTAGCGGGTGAACGTACCGTCACGCGCGCGGCAGAGGGCGGGCAGGTGGCCGGCGTTGGCGAGGACTATCGTGCCGCTTTGCGGGTCGTACAGGCCGCCGATCATGGTGACGAACAGGCCGCCCATGGCGTGTTCGCATAATTCTTCATTGAGCGTGCGCAGGATCGCGGCGGGCGAGTGCTGGGTTTTCGCCAGGCAGTGATAGAGGCTGTGCGCGCGCGCCATCAGAATGGCGGCGTCCATGCCTTTGCCCGACACGTCGCCGAGATTGAAGGCATAACGGCCATCGCTCAGGCGCTGGTAATCGTAGAAATCGCCGGAGACGTTCTTGGCCGCCTGGTTGAGGCCAACGATGGGGTCGGCGGGGTTGAACGGCGGCAGGAAGCGTTCCTGAATGCCGCGCGCCAGTTGCAGTTCGCGGCGCAGGGTTTCGCTGCGCACCAGGTCGTGCGCCATGGTGGCGTTGCGAATGGCGAGCGCGGCGGCGGCGGCGAGAATGTCGAGCAGTTGCGCGTCGAGGTCGTCGAAGAAGCCTTCCGGGTTGCCGGGCGAGGGCAGTTTGTTGAAGAGTTCGATCGCGCCCAGCGCCTGATCCTGTACCAAGAGCGGTGCGCACAACAGCGAGCGCGGGCTGTAGCCTTTGGTGTCCAGGTTCATGGGCATGTAGAAGGCTGGGGTCTGGCGGATGTCGCGCACGATCTGGATGCGCCGCTGGGCCAAGGACTGGCCGATGATGCCTTCGCCGAGCGGTACGTGTATGCCGCGCAGATCCAGCGGCCCGGCGCAGCCGTGGCACACCAGTTCGCTTTGCTGCTGGTTGAACAGAAACACCGCCGCCGCTTCGGTGCGCAGATCGCGCATCAGGGTGGCGAGCGTGGCGTTGAGGGTGTCTTCGATGTCGAGCGAGTTGGCGAAGTCGTAAATGCGGCTGCGCAAATGCCGCAATAGTTGCGGCGCCGAGGGGTCGCTGGCGAGCGGGGTATCGGCGGCGCTGAGAGGTTCGATGAGAGGTTCAAGAAAAGACATGGGCGGCCCGGATTCCGTGGACCGCCCTAGCATACGAGGATCGGATCAAACCGTCAGCATTTCCGTGCTGTCGCCGAAGGTTTCTTGCGGCAGGCCCAGTTTGTTGAGCAGGGCCAAGAGCAGGTTCGACATATTGGTTTTCTCTGGGAATAGCAGATGGCGGTTGCCTTCCAGCGCGCCGGAGGCGGAGCCTAAGAGCAGAATCGGCAGCGGGTCGTGGTTGTGCGCGTTGCCGTCGCTCATGCCGCTGCCTTACATCACCAGCGAATGGTCGAGCACGCTGCCATAGGCCTCGTGCAGGGCGTCCAGTTTGCTGACGAAGTCGTTGAGCAGGTTGATGTGGTAGCGGTTGATGAGGGCGAAGCGGGCTTTGTTTTCCTCATTGTTGGAGTGGTGCGAGAGCGTGTGGAAGCCATCGCGCACGCCGCTGCCCGGATATACCACGGGGCTGAGTTCGTTGCAGGTGAGGAAGGTGGTGACGCGGGTGATGTCCGCCTGCCAGGCCAGCACGATGAGGTCGTACATCAGGCGCAGGTGCGCTTCCACGGTGTCGGGGATGCCGGTGGGCTTGCCGGG
>JAITMI010000115.1 GCA_031277435.1 Pseudomonadales bacterium | reverse complement strand
TCTTACCCAAACACGAAGCGGTGACGCTGGCGCAGTTCCCCCAAGCGCGCATCGCGACGGTGCCAGGCGCCGGCCATTGGGTACACAGCGAACAGCCGCAGCAGGTGCTGCGTTTGATGCGGGAGTTTTTGCTGGAAAACTAAGTGGCGGACGGGAAGATAAGCGACCCCTTCCCCCGCGTGCGGGGGAAGGTTGGGATGGGGGCGAACGCCCAGCCGCCCTTACTGCAACAACCGGCTAGTCTTGGAAAACTGCGCCTTCAAAAAATCCATCTGATCGGCGCGAATGCGCTTGCTGTTCACCAGCGCCAGATATTCAGCAAGGTTGGGTTCGTAGGGCAGGGCGAGCAATTCCATGCCGGCTTCCTCGGGCGTGCGGTTTTGCTTGTAGTGATTGCAGCGCTTGCAGGCGGCGACCACGTTGCGCCAGGTGTTGCGGCCACCGCGCGAGGTGGGGATGATGTGGTCGCAACTGAGGTCGCGGTCGGCGAATTCCTTGCCGCAGTACATGCACAGATTCTGGTCGCGGCGGAACAGAATACGGTTATTGAGCGAGGCTTTTTTGGGCCTGCCGCCGTAGAGTTCGCCGGCGCAGGCGATGATGCTGTGCAACTGAATGCGGCTGCGTTCGCCGGTGAATCTCGACGTGCCGCCCCATACCGTGCGGATGGTGTCGCCGAGCGTCCAGGTGACAAGTTCGCGCGCGTAGAGCGTCGTTGCTTCCTGCCAGGTCAACCATTCGATGGGATGACCAGCAACATTAAGCCGAAGGATATGCGCTTGTTCGTCCTGCCGTTCTTCGTAATGCATAAACAGTGTGATGCAAGTACCTGATACAGTGAACTTCGTGGACTGTAGCGGCTAAGGCTGAATGCGTCAATCACACGCGCGTAGCGTGTTGCGTTTGCGGCGCCGAATTAACCGGGTCTTTACCGGAAGTTTGCGTTTTCAGCGGATGGCCTCACGCCTTTGCGCATGAGCGCGGCGCCGCGACATCCGCCGAAACGGTCAGCGGCTGATCTTCTCCATCAAGGCTTTTCCAAGCGCGCGATCAGCGACGAGGTATCCCAGCGCCCGCCCCCCATTTTCTGCACTTCCGCATAATACTCATCGACCAGCGCCGTTACCGGCAGTTGCGCGCCGTTGCGCGCCGCCTCCGCTTTGGCGATGCCGAGATCCTTGCGCATCCAGTCCACCGCGAAGCCGAAATCGAACTTATCGTTCAACATCGTTTCCCAGCGATTCTGCATCTGCCAGGAGGACGCCGCGCCTTTGCTGATGACGTCGATCACCGCCGCCACGTCGAGCCCCGCGCATTTGGCGAAGTGGATGCCTTCGGACAGGGCCTGCACCAAGCCGGCGATGCAAATCTGGTTCCCCATCTTGGTCAACTGGCCGTACCCGGAAGGCCCCAACAGCCGCACGCTGGCGGCGAAGGCGCGAATCACCGGCTCCGCGCGCGCGAAGGCCGCCGCGTCGCCGCCCGCCATCACCGACAATTTACCGTTCTGCGCGCCAGCCTGGCCGCCTGAGACCGGCGCATCGATGAAATGAAAACCGGCTTGCGCCGCCTTTTCCGCCAACTCGCGCGCCACGGTGGCGGAGGTGGTGGTGTGATCGACGATCACCGAACCCAGCGCGGCGGCGGCGAATACGCCGTTTTCGCCCAGGCACACCTGGCGTAGATCGTCATCATTGCCCACGCACAAAAACACGAAATCCCGCTGCTGTGCCGCCGCCGCTGGGGTGGGCGCCGTGGTGCCGCCGTGTTCGGCTTGCCAGGCTTGCGCCTTCGCCGCGTTGCGGTTGTACACTCTTACTTGATGCCCGGCCTTGCTCAAATGCCCGGCCATCGGATAACCCATGGTGCCGAGGCCGATGAATGCGACGTTGCTCATGCTGTGGTCCTGTGTGAAGCGGTGACGTGAAAGCGGCTCACTATAACGGATGTGAGCGGAATGTGAATCCGGCTCCAGAGTAGCGGCGGCGGTGTTAGAATGCGGGCGATTTTTTGCATCAACTGGCAATCCCGACTCATGAATCTTGAACAACTGCGCCGCGAATACCTGCAAAACGGCCTACGCCGCCCGGACCTGCCGGACTCCCCTTATCCGTTATTTGAACGCTGGATGGAACAAGCGATCGCCGCCGAACTGCCCGATCCCAGCGCGATGGTGGTCGCCACCGTGGACGCCGAAGGGCAGCCCTCGCAGCGTACCGTCTTGCTCAAACAGCAGGATGATAAAGGCTTCGTGTTCTTCACCAACTACGGCAGCCGCAAGGCGCGCGAGATCGGCGTCAACGCCAAGGTGAGCCTGCTGTTCCCCTGGTACCCGCTGGAACGCCAGGTCAAAGTGCGCGGCCACGCCGAAAAAGTATCGCTGAACGAATCGCTGCGCTATTTCGTCAGCCGCCCGCGCGAATCGCAATTGGCGGCCTGGGCCTCCAAACAAAGCACGGCGATCCCCGGACGCGACTACCTGATGGCGCGGCTCGAACGCATGAACGATCAGTTCGCCTCCGGCGAAGTGCCGCTACCCGAATTCTGGGGCGGCTACCGCGTCACCCCGCACGAAATCGAATTCTGGCAAGGCGGCGTACACCGGCTGCACGATTCCTTCGTTTATCGCCTGCGCGGCGATGGCACCTGGAACATTCAGCGTTTGGCGCCGTAAAAAATAGCCTACGGCGCCACCGTCACCGTGATTTTCTCGGAAACCACCGGCGGATCGAAGGGAATGTGCAGGTGATCGCCCAACACCAATTGCAGAGTGTGCTGGCCCGGCGGCAGCGTTATGGACGCTTCGGTCTGGCCTTTGCCGAAGTGAACATGCTGTTCATCGGCGGGCAGCGGTAGGCTCAGGTTGGCGGGCAGGTCGGTGTCGATCAAGAGGTGGTGATGGCCAGCGTTCTCGAACTCTATGCCAGCGGGCGCCACGCCCATGCCGCTGAGACCAAAGACCACCGTGAATGGCGACTCTACCGTCGCGCCATTGGCCGGGCTGAGGATATACACCTTGGCATCGGCGGGCGCTACGCTGCGTGGCAATGCAGCGGGTTCGGCTGCCTGCGCCAGCGCGAAACCGGCGAATAGCAGCGAGGAGAAAGTCAAAAGGGAGAGCTTGCGGATCATGGGGGAGGCTCCTTCTTGTTGTGGATGAAGGCGCAAAGATAGGACAGAGCATCCGTGATGGGAAGTCTAAGTCTTGTCATAAGGACGCTCAGATTAAGGGCCTGCGTTGGCGGTAGCTATGGCGAGACACGCTGCAAGTACGTCCCTGTACGCTCCTTTCCGGCCATCCATGGCCTCCAAGGGTCTCGCCATAGCTACCGCCAACACAGACCCAGACAACTTAAGGAGTAGCGTCAAGGAATATTCAGTGCTAGTTGATCGAGCAGCTTCCCCGTCCCCCAGTGCTTTGCGGGGCGCTTGCGCGCAGGAAGCGCGCACGCGAGGCCCCAGGGATGGGTTCACGCCGCCCCCGCAAAGCACTGGGGGACGGGGAAGCTGCGGGTGCTAAAAAGCCAAAAACTAAAAACCAAAATCAACCTGGCCCAGCAACCTTGTGTGGGG
>JAITMI010000101.1 GCA_031277435.1 Pseudomonadales bacterium | reverse complement strand
CCGGAGGTTTTCTTCTTCGTCATTGCGAGCCGCCGAAGGCGGTGAAGCAATCCAGTCTTGTATCGCTGGATTGCTTCGCTACGCTCGCAATGACGAAGGTGTATTTATCATGCGGAAGTTTCGTCCGCCGCGCCTAAAACAACAGGCACGGAATTCACTGCGCCGCTTGCAAAGTAGCCTGCTCGACCATGTAGTGAACCGCCGCGATGATTTCTTCATCAGAAAGATCAAGGCGCCCGCCTTTTCCCGGCATGATGCCGGCGCTGCCGGAAAAGCCGTGCAGCGCATGATCGATCAAGGTGTCGATGCCATGCGCGATGCGCGGCGCCCAGGCTTCGGCGTCGCCGAAAGGCGGCGCGCCGCCAGCGCCGGGCGGGCTGTGGCAGGCGATACAGACGGCGTTGTAAACCTCTGGCCCATTCATGGGCGCGGCCACGGCTTTGGGCCTTGGGTTTGGCGCGGCGGCCACTTCTTCCGCCGCTCCCAGCGCGAGCTGCCCGGCGGCGAGGCCAAGAAGAAGGCCGAGGCCGCGCACGAAGCGAGTGGAAAACTGCGGATATGGGGCGCGCATGAGCTGGTCCTGAATTTTGGGCGGCGCGATTATAACGTATCGTAGCCGCACCGGGCCGCCGTCAAGTGCGGGTGATCTCGCCAGCAGGAAGGATTGCGTGTCATGGACTGGATGCTAGAGAATCGGGCCGGTTCGTTCTGCTCAACACCTGAACAAAAAATTAAATACACGAGGACGGGTTTTATGCGAATACCCAGCCGTTTTTTCCTGCTTTCCTTACTGGCCACAGCCTGTTTCAGCGCCCAGGCGCAAGAGCAGAATGCCGCCGCCGCGGCCAAGGGCGGCGCCTGGTCTGACCCCGCCACCTGGTCTGGCGGAGCGCCGCCAAAAGAAGGTGACATCGTCACCATTGGCGAAGGCATGGACATCGTGCTCGATGTCAGCCCGCCCGCGCTGCATGGCATGAACCTCAACGGCAAGCTCAGCTTCGCCGAAGGTAAAGACATCGAACTCACCACCGAATGGATTTTGATGCGCGGGGAATTGAGCGCGGGCAGCGAGAGTGCGCCGCACTCAGGCAATGCGGTGATAACGCTGACCGACAATGTCCCCGGCGAAAACATCAACGGCATGGGCGACCGCGGCATCCTCTTGATGGGCGGCGTGCTGAGTTTGCACGGTGACCGCCAAAACGCCTGGACCAAGCTGGCGCAAACCGCCACGGCGGGCAGCGGCAGTATTAACGTGCTTGATGCCAGCGGCTGGCGCGTGGGCGATGAAATCGTGCTGGCCTCGACGGACTTCAATCCCCGGCAAGCGGAAACGCGCCACATTACGGCTGTCGATGGCAATACGCTGACGCTGGATCAGCCGCTAGAGTACATGCACTTTGGCGCCATCACCTTCGGCGTTGATGAACGCGGCGAAGTTGGCCTCTTGACGCGCAATATCCGCATTCAAGCCTCAGCCGACGCGGAAAGCAGCTACTTTGGCGGGCATGTAATGGCGATGGCCGGCAGCAAGATGAATGTTGAAGGCATTGAGCTATTCCGCATGGGCCAGCATCTGGAGCTTGCCCGCTACCCGATTCACTGGCACCTCAACGGCGATGTGACCGGCCAGTACATTAAAAACTCGGCGATTCACAACACCTATAACCGCTGCGTGACGATTCACGGCACGGATAATCTCTTGGTGGAAAACAACGTCACCTACAACACCGTCGGGCACTGCTTCTTTATGGAAGATGGCATCGAGACGGGCAACCAGATCGTGCACAACCTCGGCATTCAGACCAAGTGTCATCCGACTTTGGAATGCGTCCCCACCAACCTCGCCGCGGGCAGACTGCCTGGGGGGCCGAATGGCCAGCGCTCCGAAGATGTGCTGATTCCCTCGGACAACACGGTATCGACGTTCTGGATTACCAACCCGGCCAACGATTACGTGGACAACGTAGCCGCCGGTTCCGACCAGATCGGCTTCTGGCTCGCCTTCCCGCAGCACCCGACGGGCGCCTTTGAAGGCACGGAAATCAGCGCCAATACCTGGCCGCGCCGCACCCGGCTTGGCGCGTTCAGGGGCAACGTCGCGCATTCCAATTTCGATGGCTTCATGTTCGACCGCGGCCCGGCGCCCGATGGCACCTTCAGCGTTGCCGGCGGCAACGCGCATATCGCGCGTGAAAATCCCGCGGACGCCAACAGCCCCTCGGTGGAATCGCTGATCGAAGATTTCACCGGCTACAAGAACCGCAATGGCGCCATCTGGAGCCGTGGCGAGATGAAGGTATTTCGCAACCTGAAGCTGGCCGACAACGCCATCGGCTATACCCATGCCTCCGGCTCGCTTGGCCGTGATCCTTTTACCTCACGGGTCGAGAACTCGCTGTTCGTGGGCGAAACCGAGAATGTGGGCAATCCCGCCACGCCCGCGGAAATTGCCTATGGCCGCAGCCTGCCCAACGAAAACGCGGATTACCCGATTCGCGGCTATGAGTTCTACGATTACCGTCATGACCTGGTGAATACCACGTTCATGAATTTCGAGGACAACGACACGCGCAAGACGGGCGCGCTCTCGTACCTGATGTATACCAGCTTCGGGATCAGCTCCGGCAACTCCGCCGAGGGCCTGAAATTCGTTGACGCCAAGCCGGTGTATTTCCCGCCGATGGAACGTAAATGGTCCTCCGATTTTGGCGGCCGCTCCGGCTGGACGGGCGCGATATTCCAAGACAAGGACGGCTCGGTCGGCGGCGTGCCCAACGCCTATATTGTCATCGACAACGGCATCGCCTCCGACGCGCAAGCCTGCGAAATCAAACCCGACTGGAATGCCGCCGTGTGCCAGGGTGACTATGGCCGCGTCAGCGTAGGCGCTGTTGGCGGCGGCGCTGGCGGAGGCGGTTTCGGTGGCTTTGGCGGCGGCGCAGGTGCAGGTGCAGGTGCAGGCGCAGGCGCAGGCGCCGCTCCTCCTCCAGCGCCGGCCCCGGTTACGCTCAGCCGTAACGGCAGGCAGTTTGAATATGGCGGGCAAACCACGATTCGCAGCGGCGCCGAAGTAACGGTGGACACCGCCAGGGAAGCCATGTCGCTGTCCCTGACGGATATGGACAACGGCTCCTGGGTCGTGTTTGAACTGCCTGGCTTCACCAGCGCCGCTAGCGGTACTGAGCAAAGCAGTCTGGCCGCGCTGCGCGAGGCTTCTGATACTTCGTACTTCAAGGATGGCGATGCACTGTGGGTCAAACTGGTAGTCGCCAATACGGAAGGCGGCGGGGGCGGCGCGTTCGGCCCTCGCACCAGTATTGAGGTCAGCCGCTAAGAGTCAGTTCCTAGAATGAAAAGCCCCGGCCAAGCCGGGGCTTTACGAATTGTTTCACGAACTCGAACTTGCTTGATAAGGATTAGATACTGGACAATCATGCCGGTTCGTTTTGCTCCAATACCAATACCTACATTAAAAAACTCCAATTACACGAGGGCGGGTTCCATGCGAATGCACAGCCGTTTTTTCTTTGTTTCATTACTGGCTACGGCCTGTTTCAGCGCCCAGGCGCAAAATGCCGCATCGGCGGCGGCCAAAGGCGGCTTGTGGTCTGACCCCGCCACCTGGACCGCTGGCGCGGCGCCCAAGGCGGGTGACATCGTCACCATTGGCGCGGGCATGGACGTCGTCCTCGATGTCAGCCCCCCGGCGCTCAATGGCATGAACCTCGACGGCAAGCTCAGCTTTGCCAACGACAAGGATGTTGAACTCACCACCGAATGGATTTTGCTGCGTGGAGAATTGAGCGCTGGCAGCGAAAGCGCCCCTCACACGCGCAAGGCAACGATCACCCTCACCGACAACGTCCCCGGCGAAAACATCAACGGCATGGGCGACCGCGGCATCCTCTTGATGGGCGGCGTGCTGAGCCTGCACGGCGACCAGGAAAACGCCTGGACCAAGCTGGCGCAAACCGCCGAGGCTGGCAGCAGCACTATTAACGTGCTCGATGCCAGCGGCTGGCGCGTGGGCGATGAAATTGTCCTGGCCTCGACGGACTTCAATCCCCGGCAAGCCGAAACGCGCCACATCACGGCCATCGACGGCAATACGCTGACCCTGGATTTGCCGCTTAGCTACATGCACTTCGGCAAGATCACCTTCGGCGTC
>JAITMI010000094.1 GCA_031277435.1 Pseudomonadales bacterium | reverse complement strand
GTCAGCATTTGCTGACATCGCGGTTTGTGTCCGAGTGGACGGGGTGGGAACAGGCGTTATTGACCGGGCTATCGCCTGGGGAGGAACTGCGCGGGATCGACCGGTTTACCATCCTGGCGAATTTCGAAGTGCAGCATGTAGCGGTCCACGCCGCTGTTGCCGAGCTCGGCGATGCGCTGCCCGCGTTTGACCGCATCGCCTTCCTTCACCAAGAGGGCGCGATTGTGGGCATAAGCGCTGAGGAAGTGGTCGTCATGTTTGATGATCAACAAGTTGCCGTAGCGCTGTAGACCTCCGCCGGAATACACCACCTCGCCGTCGGCGGCGGCCAGGATCGGATCGCCAGCGTTGCCAGCCAGGTCCACGCCCTTGCCTTCGACCGAGGAGTCGGCGAAACCCGCCAGCATCCTGCCACTATAGGGCCAGTTCCACACAATCTCGCCATTGCTGGGGGGAGGCGTGCTGGGCGGCGTGGCGACGACCGGGGTGGGTATGGCGACTGTCGCGGCGGTAGTTGCCGCCGCGGTGGTGGCTGCCGCGGTGGCGGTTGTCGCGGCGGTAGTTGCCGTGGTAGTAGCCGTAGTATTGGCCACGCTTCCCACGGCGCCGCTGTTGGCGGCAGGCGTGGTGCTCGTGGGCGCTGTACTGACAACGGCGGGCGTGGTAGCGGGCGTGGTGGCAGTGCTGGTAGTGGACGAGGCGGGTGTAGCGGTGGCGGTAGAGCCGGACGTGGCAGCCGCGGTAGCAGGCGTAGTAGTGCTGGCAATGACGGGTTCAGTATTACTTATCGTAGCCGCTGGCGTGGTAGCCGCCGTCGCCACGCTGGGGTTTGCCGGCGGTGCACTATCGGTGGGGAGCTCCGCTGTTGGCAGGAGCACGGTGGGTAGCGGTGTGCGCTGCAAGCCGCCGCCGCTGGATACGGCGCTGACTACCGCCGTCCCCGCTGACGACTCATTTACGGCTATCGTGCTGGGCATGCCGGGCGTGCTGACGGGCGCCACGCCGTCGACTACGCGCGGATCGACGGTCAACATCATGCCGGGGTTTACCGTATAAGGTTGCGCGAGCTGGTTGGCGCGCGCCAGGGCGTTGACGTCAAGATCGTACATCCAGGCGATGGCGTACAAGGTTTCGCCACCGTTGACCCGGTGCTGCCTGCCGTCGCTGATGAAGCGCGGCCCATCGCCGATCTGTTCCACCGGCGCGCTATAACGGCTGTTGCAGCCGCCAAGCGCCGCGAGCAGGATTATGCAAACAATGCTGTAACTGAAAGAAAAAGAACGCATGAGTAAAAATCGAAGAGCGCGAGGCTTGCTAGAATGCCGTTTTAGCGCCGCGATCGCAATAAGGCCAAGCTCATGCAACTGGTTCTCGCCTCATCTTCCTCTTACCGTAACACCTTGCTGGCGCGCCTGGGCCTGCCGTTTATCTGCGCCAGTCCTGATGTCGATGAAACGCCCTTGCCGCAAGAACCGGCGCCCATGCTCGCCGCCCGCTTGGCTTTGCGCAAAGCCCAGGCGCTGGCGCCACGCTTTCCCACGGCGCTGATTATCGGCTGCGACCAGGTTTGCGCGCGCGGCGCCACGCTCAGCGGCAAACCGGGTTCGCATGAAGCGGCACGCGAACAGTTGCAAGCCAGTAGCGGCCAGTGGGTGGAATTTCATACCGCGCTGGTGTTGCTTGATGCGCAAAGCGGCAAGCATCAGAGCGCGCTGGATCTGTACCGGGTGAAATTCCGCCCGCTCAGCCTGGAGGAAATAGACCACTATCTGGAACGCGAACAGCCATACGACTGCGCCGGCAGCTTCAAGGCCGAAGGGCTGGGCATCAGTTTGTTTGACGCGATGGAGGGCAACGACTTCCACAGCCTGATCGGGCTGCCCTTGATTTCGCTCTGCCGCTTGCTGCGCGAGGCGGGCCTCAACCCTTTGCGCGCAAACTAGTCAACAAGGACTGGAAGGAATCCTCCAAAGGCGCGCTGAAACGCAGCCGCCGTCCGTCACGCGGATGTTCGAATTCGAGCGCCGCCGCGTGCAGGCACAGGCGCTTGACCTTCGGCGGGTCCGCCGCGTCCTGGCCGTACTTGCCGTCGCCCACGAGCGGGCAGCCAATTTCCGCCGCATGTACGCGGATTTGATGCGTGCGCCCGGTCAAGGGCCGCGCTTCCATCAGAGTAAACGCGCCCAAGCGTTCCAGCACCCGGAATTCGGTACGCGCCGCCTTGCCTTGCGGGTCCGCCGCGACGAAGCGCTCCCCGCCCCGCTCCGGCTGCCGGCTGAGCGGACTGTCCACCTCCTTTATTTGCTCCGGCCAGCGGCCTCGTACCAGCGCCTGGTAGACCTTGCGCACCCGCTGTTCACGAAAAGCATTCATCAAGGCGCGCCGCGCCGCGCCGGTTTTGGCCAAGAGCAGGCAACCGGAGGTGCCCTTGTCGAGCCGGTGCACCAGCTCCAGCCCCGGCGCTTCGGGGCGCAGCGCCTTGAGCGCTTCGATCAGGCCCAGCTTGACCCCCGTGCCGCCATGCACCGGCAGACCGGCAGGTTTGTTCAATACCAAAAGGTCGGCGTCCTCATACAGCACACAGTTGCGCAGCAAGGCCGCCAACTGCTCCCCCGGCTGAGGCGGCGCGCCGGCTTCTTGCAACTGTAGCGGCGGCACGCGCACCTGGTCGCCCGCCCCGACTCGGTAGTCGGCCTTGCAACGCTTACCGTTCACCCGCACTTCGCCCTTGCGGATAATGCGATAAATCAAGGACTTGGGCGTACCCTTGAGGCGGCCTAAGAGATAATTGTCGAGCCGCTGATCCTGATGGTGTTCCGCCACTTGCAGAATTTGCACCGGGCTGCGTTGGGAGAGAGGCTTGGCTGGGGAGGGGGTGGACATCAGGGCGTCGCGCAACACAAAAAGGGCGCCAGTATAACCAAGACGCCTCCGCCGCGCGCTGGCGCAACCCAAATAACAATCATAAGCATTTGAAGTAACTATGGTTTGCTGTTATATTGCGGCGGCTTGAATCCTCGTGAGCAAGCGACGCCAACGGCCATATGCCTCAACCAGCCCCACGCCTCGGCATAGAGCGGAGGCCCTTTCCACCGCACCAACGCGCAGGAAAGCGGAGCGCAGTTAATATAAAGACAGTTAATAAAAGACGGTTAGTAAAAGACGGCTAGTAAAAAGAGCAACGCGCAACAACAGAGGCCAGCCCCCGGCGAACGCGGCACGCACGAGACGCAAGCAAGCGGTACCTTCTGCCCCATGCAAGCCCGTACCCGCGTAATAAAGTAGTACAACTAAACAGTAACTTTTGCGACAGCCTCAACCCTTGGGCATGTCCTCACCGCACCGGCGCACCGCGCCGGACTGCGTGGATCTGATTCCTCCACACAGAAGCGGACGTCATCAGCCCTGGGTAACAACTCTGGCGCCCTGGAGAATACAACAGCGCAACTCGCTGCACTCCAGCGCCCCGGAATGGCTGCCACACCGGATAGACTCGGTAACCAGAACGAATTTCCACCCCTCAGAACCTTATTCTGGCGGGTAATAAAGGCAACGAAGAACCAAGCAGTAGCGACGCTCGCCATAAGCTCATGTCCGCCAAGGGCGGCTCAAAGCGACGCAACTTTAGCGTGGCGCACATGCCAGCGGCATTCAGCCCAACATGCGCGGCCCACAGGTTCAGGTTTTATTTCGCTGCCGGGAATCGCAGTTATATCGCTTTGCGAGATATATTCATAACGGCTTGGTTCGTTCTGGTTTACCGCTTATATCCGTTCTCACATAACGGAAACGGTAACTATGAAAAGAATGCTCATCAACGCAACCCAAAAAGAAGAGTTGCGTGTCGCCCTGGTGGACGGTCAACGTCTGTACGACCTCGATATTGAAAACCGCCACCGCGTGCAGAAAAAGGCCAACATCTACAAAGGCCGCATCACCCGCATTGAACCCAGCCTGGAAGCGGCCTTCGTCAACTACGGCGCCGACCGCCACGGCTTTTTGCCGCTGAAGGAAATCTCCCGCGAATACTTCCGCAAAGGCGGCCACAACCACGGCAACATCAAGGAACTGGTGGCCGAAGGCACCGAAGTGATCGTGCAGGTGGAAAAAGAAGAACGCGGCAACAAAGGCGCCGCCCTCACCACCATGATCAGCCTGGCTGGCCGCTACCTGGTGCTGATGCCGAACAACCCGCGCGCCGGCGGCATCTCGCGCCGCATCGAAGGCGATGAGCGCAGCGAACTGCGCGAAGCCATGGACGCCCTCGACCTGCCCGACGGCATGGGCATCATCATCCGCACCGCCGGCGTTGGCCGCGCCGCCGAGGAATTGCAGTGGGACCTCAACTACCTGCTGCAAGTGTGGGCGGCCATCACCAAAGCCGCCGCCGAACAGGAAGCCCCGCGCCTGCTGTTTCAGGAAAGCAACGTGGTGCTGCGCGCCATTCGCGACTACCTGCGCCAGGACATCGGCGAAGTATTGGTCGATACCCCAAGCGCCTACAACGAAGCCTTGACCTTCGTGCGCCAGGTGATGCCGCAGTTTGAAAGCCGCCTGAAGCTGTACCAAGGCGGCGTGCCGCTCTTCACCAACTACCAGATCGAAAACCAGATTCAGAGCGCCTTTGAACGCGAAGTGAAACTGCCCTCCGGCGGCTCCATCGTGATCGACCCCACCGAAGCCTTGGTATCGATCGACATCAACTCCTCCCGCGCCACCAAAGGCGCCGACATTGAGGAAACCGCGCTCTTGACCAACCTCGAAGCCGCCGATGAAATCGCGCGCCAGTTGCGCCTGCGCGACATGGGCGGGCTGATCGTCATCGACTTCATCGACATGATGTCGCAGAAAAACCAGCGCGACGTGGAAAACCGCATGCGCGACGCGCTGGAAATGGACCGCGCCAGAGTGCAGATCGGCAAAATTTCGCGCTTCGGCCTGCTCGAAATGTCGCGCCAGCGCCTGCGCCCCTCGCTCGGCGAAACCAGCGCCACCGTCTGCCCGCGCTGTAACGGTCAAGGCACGATCCGCGACGTGGAATCGCTGTCGCTGTCGATCCTGCGCCTCTTGGTAGAAGAATCCAACAAAAGCAACTCGCGCGAAGTGCGCGCCCTGGTGCCGATCTCCGTCGCCTCCTACCTGCTCAACGAAAAACGCGCCGAAGTCAGCGCCATCGAAAGCAGTTCCGGCAAGCGCGTGGTGATCGTACCCAACGCGCATCTGGAAACCCCGCACTTTGAAATCCAGAACATCAATTCCGAATCCAACGACCGCAGCTACGCCATGGAGCCGGAAGAAGAAGTCGTCATCGAAGAAGCCGTGCCGCGCCAGATCGCCGTGGGCGACATGCCGGCGGTGCAGACCAGAAACAGCCAAAGCGCGCCACCGCCGCAGGTTTCCCCCACGCCAGTGATGACGGCCCCTGCCCCAGCGCCAGCGAGCGGCTTTTTCGGCTGGCTGTCCGGCCTCTTCAGCGGCGGCGCCGCGCCGGCTCCCGCCCCCGCCGCCACCGAAACCGAAGAACGCGGCAACCGCCGCCGCAACCGCAACGATCGCCGCCGCGGTGAGCGTGGCGACCGCAATGAACGCCGCGGCAACCGCGACCGCGGCGAGTCCAAGCGCGACGACACCAAGCGCGATGACGGCGAACAGCCCCGCCGCGAAGCGCGCGAAGGCCGTGAGAACCGAGAAAACCGCGAGAACCGCGAAGCCCGCGAGCCTCGCGAGACCGCGCGCGAGCCGCGTGAAGCACGCGAGCCGAGAGAGTCCCGCGAAGCGCGTGAACCTCGTGAAGCGCGCGAAAATCCGGAAAACCGCGACAACAACCGCGACGCCGACGCCAAGGACAGCCGCGAAGGCGGACGCCGCCGCCGTGGCGGACGCAATCGCAATCGCGGCGATCGCCAAAACCAAAGCGAAGAAGCCCTGACGGACACCAGCGTCAGCGCGCCCAACGCCGACGACAGTAACCTGGTCACCCCCCCGGTACCGGCACAGGCGCAGGAAGACCCCGCGCGCGCCAGCCGCCGCCCCGCCGACAAACGTGGCCGCCAACCGCGCCCACGCCAGCGCGGCGACCGCGCCGAGCTGGAACTCGACAGCGCCGCCGCCAATAGCGCCACCGCCGCGCCCCTCGCTGCTCCGTTTGCCGGCGCCGTGGACCTCAGCGGCACTGGCCCCCTCACCGCCGCCGCCGAAACTACCCGGATCACCAGCGACGCCGAACCGATGCCCACACTGAGCGAGCCGCTCATGCCCTGGCAAGACCGCGCCGAGCCCTCCAGCACGCCCGAACCGCAA
>JAITMI010000365.1 GCA_031277435.1 Pseudomonadales bacterium | reverse complement strand
GGTTCAATCCTGCGTTACTGCATTGAGGTTGTCACGAAAGCTCCGCCCACGTCATGGCCCGGCTTGACCGGGCCATCCATGGCGGCATAACAAAATTTAACCAAAGACCGCGGGAGACTCCGGGCATGGATGGCCCGGTCAAGCCGGGCCATGACGTAAAGAACAAATTTCGCGCGCAATGACCGTGGTGAAAAACCAGGCTGTCGCGGCCGCCTCAAATCACCCCCAGCGCCCGCATCGCCTCAGCCACGCGCACGAAGCCGGCGATGTTGGCGCCCAGCACGTAGTCGCCGGGCTCGCCGTATTCTTCCGCGGTTTGCGCGCAGGTGTCGTGGATGTTGCGCATGATGGAGGCCAGGCGCGTTTCGGTCTGCTCGAAGGTCCAGCTATCGCGCGAGGCGTTTTGCTGCATTTCCAGCGCCGAGGTGGCCACGCCGCCAGCGTTGGCGGCCTTGCCGGGGGCGAACAATACACCGGCTTCCTTGAATACGCGCACCGCTTCGGGCGTGCTCGGCATGTTGGCGCCTTCGCCGACGACCAGCACGCCATTGGCGACCAGCGAACGCGCGCCCTTGTCGGTCAATTCGTTTTGCGTCGCCGAGGGCATGGCGATCTGGCAGGGAACGTCCCAGATCGAGCCGTGGCCGCGCTCGACGTAACGCGCGCTTTTCTTGATCTCGGCATATTCGGCGATGCGGGCGCGGCGTACTTCTTTGATGTCTTTGACGAGATCGAGATCGATGCCGGCCTCGTCAACCACGAAGCCGTTGGAATCGGAGCAGGCGACCACGATGCCGCCGAATTCGCGGATTTTTTCGATGGTGTAAATCGCCACGTTGCCCGAGCCCGACACCACCACGCGCTTGCCTTCGACGGAATCACCGCGCGATTGCAACATGCGTTCCACAAAATACACCGCGCCGTAGCCGGTGGCCTCGGTGCGCGCGCGCGAACCGCCATATACCAGGGCTTTGCCGGTCAATACGCCCGCTTCGTAACGGTTGGTCAGGCGCTTGTATTGGCCGAACATGTAGCCGATTTCGCGCCCGCCAACGCCGATGTCGCCCGCTGGCACGTCGGTGTATTCGCCCAGGTGGCGATGCAGTTCGGTCATGAATGATTGGCAGAAACGCATGATCTCGCCATTGCTGCGGCCACGCGGGTTGAAGTCGGAGCCGCCCTTGCCGCCGCCGATCGGCATACCGGTCAGGGCGTTTTTGAAGGTCTGTTCAAAACCCAGGAATTTGATGGTCCCCAGCGTCACCGAAGGATGAAAGCGAATGCCGCCCTTATAAGGCCCCAGCGCGGAATTGAATTGCACGCGGAAACCGCGGTTGACTTGTACCTGCCCCTTGTCATCGATCCAGGGCACGCGGAAGATGATCTGCCGTTCCGGTTCGCAGATACGTTCGAGCAGCGCGTCGTTCAGGTAATCTGGGCGTTTGGCGATCACGCGAGTGAGGCTGTCCAGCACCTCCTGCACGGCTTGGTGAAATTCCCCTTCACCAGCATTGCGACTCAATACCTCAGCAATCATTGGGGCAAGCTTTTCATCCACGCCTTTCACCTGAGCACTCCTCATTTTGTTTCAATGTGTCGTTTATGACCCTGTGTCCGCGTCAAGGTTCCTGTAACCGTGGCGCGGACACGGATATGGCGCATGGTTAAATGCACCGCCCTTTTATAACCAAAACTGCTAGTGGAAGCCGGCTTTTCGAGGCCAGTCTCAGCGCATGAGCGCCGTCACCCGGTCAAAAGCCGAACTGAAACCGGCCAGAGATACCGACAGCGGCACCGCCGCGTCTCCTTCGCCGGTGACGCCGATCTTCAGCGCCAAACCCTTGCGCAGCGCCGCCAGCATCTTGGCGTCGATGCTCAGCGGCACGATGCAGCCGATGGGCAGACAAGTGCGGAACGCAACCTGTGTAATCGCCGCCTCCTCATCAACCTGCAAGCTCGCGCCCCGCGCCAGCATCAGGCCGAAAGGCAGCACCAGCGTGCCCTCGGCGCCCTGCCCGGCGGGTAACAACTCAATGGCCAGCACGCGCTGCCCGGTGCTCGTTACCGTCTGCTCCTGGCTCAGCGTACAAGCCGTGCTGGTGTTGCCCTCCGCGCTCGTTACCGCGCAGGCCACGGTCCAATCGCCGTGGCTTTCGCGCAGCGAAGTCGCGCCGCCGGGCAAGCCCTGGGCCAAGCCCGGTTGCGCCAGGCACAGGCCAAGCGCCAGCGCCCAGCCGCCAAGCAAGATCGAACGAAGTGAACGCATTGCTTGCAACCCGAATAAGACCCAAAACAGCGAAGTTAACCCGTGAGCGGCGATTTACCAAGTACTTATTACCGCCAACTATCTATCAAGTATCTATACAAGTACCTATACAAGCGCCTATACAAGTACCTATTACTAGCGTGCCCCCTGGCACACGCTTCTTACCAGGCGCCCCGCGCCGCCACGGCTGCCTTGGCGGCATGGCCGAAGCCCGAAAACATCAGTATACGTCAACTTACCTGACATTCTCTATGATCTACTCGGCGCCGCGCAAGTGGGCTGTGCGCCTAGGCAGCGTCAAGAGAATTTGACCGTGCGATAAGCGCTCATCTGGCGGCGGCTTGGGCTTCTTGTTGCAGCATGTAGACCAAATCGAGCTCCGGGCAGGGCTGCCCCAGGCGGGTGAGCGCGGCGGTGATTTGCCCGCGATGATGCGTGCCATGATTGAACACATGCGCCAAGGTAGCGGCGAAGGGCAAGCTGGCTGGCTGGCCGCGCATGGTGGTGTAATCGAGCGTGCCCAGGAAGCGCTCCCCCGGCCAACTCGCGATCAAAGGCCGCCAGCGCGCCGCCCCCTCGCGCAAACGCAGCGCCAGTTGCGCGCGGTCGTCTTCCGCCACCTCATTCAGCGCCAGCTTGGGCGAGATGCCCTCGGCGAAGCGGCGATACCACAACAAATGCTCACCCACCAAAAGATGATTCAACGTGCCGTGAATGCTGTTGAAGAACAAGCCCAAATCGCGCCGGTAGTCCTCGTCACTCACCGGCCCCAGCGCATCCAGCAGTAGCGCCGTGGCCCACACGTTGTAGCGGGCAAGGGTGAGGAAATGGCCGTGGGGGAAAATTGAATCGGTGTTCATGGGTGGTCCTGTGTGGTCCATGCAGCCATTTTTGCATACAATGGCCGCCACTTGGCAGAAACGGGATAGCTCTCATGACTAGCGCCGCCATTATCACCTCCACACATTCGGCTGAAACCTTGCTGGGTGGCCGCACGGCGCTGGGCGGCAAGCCGCGCACGCTGCTGGATTGGGTGTCGCTCATCCGTCATGGCATTGCCGCCTCAGCCCTCGCCTCCCTGGCCGCCGCCTTGCAGATTACGCAAACCGAACTTGCCGCCGCTCTGGGCATTCCCGAACGCACCCTCGCCCGCCGCCGCCGCGAAGGCAGCCTGAACAGCGAAGAATCCGCCAAAGCACTGCGCCTGGCCCGCGTCATCAGCCGCGCCGAGGAAGTATTCAGCGGCATCGACGCGGCGCGCGACTGGCTCAAAACGCCCAATACCGCCTTGCTGCGCATGACGCCCCTGTCATTGCTGGATACCGACATCGGCGCGGAAAGCGTCATGGACACGCTGGGCCGCATTGAACACGGCGTCTTCGCCTGATGCAAACCCTCTGGCGCCTGCTCACCGCGCGCTACGCCCAACAGGCTTTTACTGGTGAAGGCGCGCGTCTGTATGGCGGACGCTGGAACCGCAAAGGCACGCCGCTGGTCTACACCGCCGGCAGCCAGGCGCTTGCCGTACTGGAAATGCTGGCGCAAGACGACGCCCTGCGCGCGCCTTACGTCATGATCGCGGCCAGCCTGCCCGCTACCCTGAAAATCGAACGCATCACCCCACAAGACCTCCCCGCCGATTGGCGCGCCCCTGCCGCCCGCGCCGAAACCCAGTCCCTCGGCAGCGCCTGGGCCAAACGCCAATCCAGCGCCATCCTGGCCGTACCCAGCGTCATCATTCCCGACGAATACAATTATTTGCTCAACCCGCTGCACCCCTCATTCGCCAAAATAAAAATCGGTGAGGCGAGGGAGTTTGTTATTGACCGGCGGTTGTTGGATAAGAGTGGGTGAATTACGCGCCTGAGTGGTTCTGGGGCAGCTTTATCACCGATGAACAAAGGTCGATTTTCCAGTTTGTTGAAGTTGGCCGTAAAATACGCGCCCCGAAACGGCTGTGCATTCGCGTGCTTATCCCATGTTAAAACAACTACCTTCAGCCAAAAAACTGGCAAGTCTGAACCGCCGGCAGCGCAAAAAACTGCGTGTGGGTGAGTTTCAGGAACTGGTGTTCAAAGTCAGCATTCGCTTTCGCCAACCGATGGAGGGGCCGCGACAGGATGCCTTCGTGGATGAATTCATCGGCCTGATTGAATCGCGCCGTCTCGCCGTGGGTGGAGGATTTGGACCATTGGAAGCGACGGGCATCGTATCCGCCGGAGGCAGAGGCTCGGCGACCGACGAGGACAAACAGGCTGTACTGAACTGGCTGCTGCGGCGTCCCGAAGTGGCTGACGCGCAAACCGGCGCATTAGTTGATGGCTGGTACGGCTGGGAGGATGACCAATGAGCCGTAGCCGCCGTAAAACCCCAATTTTTGGCCACACCACGGCACGTTCGGAAGCCGCCGACAAACGGCTGTGGCATAAACGCTGGCGCTCACATCAGCGCGATCAGTTGGCCGCCGCCCGGCCAGACGATGACATTGCGCCGATTCCCCGCCACGCCGTATCCAGCACCTGGGTTATGGCCAAAGATGGAAAGTCCTGGTTTGGCCCGCACCGTCAGCAAGTGATCGCTGAACGCTTCGCCAGCGGGCGCAGTAAGCAGGAATCGGAACGCAAAGCCCTGCGGGCGAGACTATTGGCCAAGTGGCGAGGGAAATAAAGGAACACTACGCAGGCACTACAACCGCTGGCGCCAATCCCATCCGTTTGGCGCGCCGTGCGAATTTTTTATCATCGAACGATGCGACACTCGCGCAAGCCTTATAGCTGGCGTGATGCAGCGCATCGGCAAAATCAAGCTTCGCCTGATAGTTGGACAAAGCCTGTTCAACCGATGCGCGATCTTCGACCGTGATATGCGTCTGTGCGAGCAGATGTTGTACGACCAAGGCGATTTGCGCCGGCGTGAAGCCGTAATAACCCCGCATCACCCATTCCAATTCAAGAATCACCGATTTGCTCACCATCAGCGGCCGCCCTGACTCGATCAAACGCCGGGCTGCCAATCGCTGCCGCTGCGCTTCTTTGTCCGCCGCGTCGTCGATGTAGTAGCGCGCGAGGACGTTGGTATCAAGGCCGATCATAGCTTGGGCTTGAGCAGGGTAGCCGCGTCGAAACCCGCCGCAACGGATGCCCGTGAACTCTTGAGCAGACCAAAACCTTTGCCCACTTCGCCAGCCGGTGAACTTTTGACGCGCATCTCGGCATGGTCACCGACCAAAGAAAACTCGATGCGAGAGCCCTGCCGAATGCCCAATTGCTGCCGCAATTTTTTCGGAATCGTAACTTGCCCTTTGCTGGTAACTGCCGTGGGTTCCATGATGCCTCCGAGGTTGTATTACTTGGTAATACTAGCATGTGGATACCACTGGCGGGTAACGGGCTCTTTGACTTTGATCCTCAGCTCAGCATGGGGGCTCACGACAGTGAGGGTAGCAGTTCTGATGGGAAAACTGGCTCCGCTAGTATGCCCGCAGGTCACGAGCAAGGTGGGGAACAGCAACCGATCCGTATGCTTCATATTGCTGACTGATCTCAATGAGTTGGTCAGTACTCCAATACAAGCGAATCAGTTCAGGATTAAGCGACAACGTCGCTCGCTTTTGGGTATGGCGGGCATGTTGCTTGATGTCGACCAATGCGTGGGGTCGTCATTGGGTACGGGGTGGCTCAGCTTTGCTCTGCTCCGTCTACGCAGGTTCTGACAATCCATAATAAATAGAGACTTGCTTTTTCACCTCTTGCCGAATTGTATTTGTGTCCGAGAGACGTAATTGTTTGAAATCAGCAATGTTGAATCCGAAATCCTTGCTTACATCCCCAACGCTGCTGTTATGTAGCAGCAAAAAATTGTCATGAGGCTTTTGCCGTGCCTGATTCAACCCCATCAACAATCCGACCTCGTGATACACGTTCTTGTTACCCGCTGTTAGATCGGCGATCAGGTAACCTGAATTTTCTACGAGCTCGAATATCTCCGTACTGATCGGATACGAATAGCCTTTATCGAACTCATCGATGCGAATAGGTCTTAGCGTCAGATCAAGCTTGTGTTCTCGATTCAGTTCAGCAACGGCATCTCGAATGGCATCCCAATTTGGGTTGTCGGTCAGTTGATTGCTCTTGTCCAGAATTTTGAACTGCATGGACACGAAAATCTGTCGGCGGCGTGATTCGGCGACCTTTTCGAAGATACGGATCAGATCGGAAGCATTGATAGTTTTAAGTTCGTATTGATGGTTTTTCAATACCCAATTTTTGAATTGCTCAAAGCGTTGAGGCTCATCAGGTTGTGCGGCATCACTCAAAGCAAAGTAAAGGAATGCAGAAAACAGTCCGGAAGCAGCGCAACGCCGCAGGCGGCTATCATTTTCATGTTTAGGCGCATAGCTGGTATTGATGCGCTGTATGTCCTGCAATAGCACCGTTTCGCCGGGGAGGCTGGTATCCAGATTCAAACGCTGACGTTCGTTCCGCCAGTCTTGTAAACCTTCAATCAACAAAGAACAGCGAGCGTCAGGCAATTCTGGTACATTGTTCAACTGACCAAATACGCGGCGTAGATGCGGTAAATAGTCAAAGTCCAAGCGTTTTCGCATAGCGCGACACAGCACGAACTCCGTGCCGAAATCTCGCTCCAGCACATCGTCAGGAAAGCCTGTTTCGTCGTCGATGATGCCCCTGTAAACTTCTTCCGAGGTTAGCGGTAGCGCCTTGCTGTTGATGTTGTAAAACAAAGCCTTTTCATTTTGCTTGGCGCCGTCTTGTGGCAGCAGCAACATACAGAATGATATCGGGTTTGCATCAAGCTGGGTTTTGTCAGTTAGCGCCTCGAACGCACTGAGGCGGTGGTTACCATCAATGCGTTTGAGCACTTTCCCGGCATTCTCTGGAATGGTAATGCTCACACGAACTATATCAGCAGCTATCTTGGTTTTGGTCGGTTTGACGCTCACGCCATTGACGTTAGATCGGAATGTCTCGCTTCTCATCAATAGTTGTAAAGGTTCAGCCCTGGGTGCGTCTTCTCTCTCGTAGTTCACCTGTAGCTCCAGAGCCAGTACTACCTCAGGGAAAAATAAGTATTCGCCACGCTGATAGTACGCCTGGATGTCTTGCTGATGTTTGGGCTTCAAATTCCGTTGATAGTCATCGGCAAAAGAGCAGCGAGCCAATTCACTGAATTTCGCAAAACCGCGCACAACACGAAAGCCGCTTACGGTTTCTGTCATGATCCCTTGAAGCGTCAGGCTCATAGCGTTGCCTCGCC